>PTKO01000037.1 GCA_002937775.1 Alphaproteobacteria bacterium MarineAlpha6_Bin4
CCGCCTATACATAAAGTGGCCAAACCTTTTTTTGAATCTCTTTTTTCCATTTCATGTAAAAGAGTTGTTAAAATTCTAGTACCGGATGCTCCAATTGGATGGCCAATAGCAATTGAACCACCATTAACATTTACGTTTTCTGGATCCCACCCCATTTCTTTATTAACTGCACATGCTTGTGCTGCAAAAGCTTCATTTGCTTCAATTAAGTCTAAATCTTTAGGTTTCCACTTAGCTTTTTCTAGAGCTTTTTTACTTGATGGAATTGGTCCACTTCCCATTACTGCAGGATCTACGCCTGCTGTGGCCCAAGATGCAATTCTTGCTAATGGTTTAATCCCTAATTTTTCGGCTCTATCTGATTTCATAATAACAACTGCTGCTGCTCCATCATTTATTCCAGACGCATTCCCTGCAGTTACGGTTCCGTCTTTTTTAAATGCAGGTCTTAAATTTTTTAAATTCTCTAAAGTACATCCATGTCTCGGATACTCATCATCTCTAATTACAACTGTTCCTGTTTTAAGTTGAGCAGGAACAGAAACAATTTCCTTTTGAAATTTTCCATTTTTTTGCGCTTCTTCAGCTTTTAATTGAGAATTCAATGCAAATTCATCTTGTTGGTCTCTAGTAATTTGCCATTTTTCTGCAACATTTTCTGCAGTCACTCCCATATGATAGCCGTTAAAAATATCCCATATTCCATCTTTAATCATACTATCGATCATTTCTGCGTCTCCCATATTTCCTGTTTGTCTTAAATGAAAACAATGTGGAGCTTGAGACATATTTTCTTGTCCTCCAGCAACAACAATTTCTGATTGATTACTTATAATTGATTCTAAACCTAAAGCTATAGATCTTATACCAGATCCACAAACTTGGTTAATTGTCAAAGCAGTAACTTCATTTGGTATTCCTGCATTAATAGAAGCTTGCCTTGCAGGATTTTGTCCACAAGATGCTGTTAAAACTTGCCCCATAATGACTTGGGAAACATCAGAAGTTTTAATTTTTGCTCTATTAATTGCTTCTTTAATAGCAATAGTTCCTAGATCGGCTGCACTCATACTAGAAAATGATCCGTTAAATGAACCAACAGGTGTTCTTGCAGCACTAACTATTACAACTTCAGACATAAAATCTAATTTATTAGATAGAGTATTCTTTTCAAGAAAAATTTTACTTTAAACATATAAATCTCTTAACATTTTAAAGGCGGATAATAATAATAAAATACAAAAAAATCTTTTAACTAAAATATCATTTAAATTATGCATAATTTTTACACCCATTGGTACAGAAAAGAAAGTTCCGAATGTTATTAAAAAAAATGGAATTGCGCTTATGTATCCTAAAGAAAACTGAGGTTTATTTTCAACATTAAGGCCAGCAATTAAAAAAATTAAAGCCGCTGGTAAGCTTATAAGAAATCCAATACCTGAAGATGTGCCTACTGCTTTCTTCATATTTCTTCCACAACTTATTAGCAATGGTACACTAAGAGTTCCTCCACCTATACCTAAAAGGGATGAAATTGTGGCAATAAAGAAACTAATAATTTTTTGTATAGACTTTAAAAAATTATAAGTATTTATCGAATAAGGTTTAGTAAAAAACATTCTCACGCCAACAAAAAAAGAAAAGAAAGCAAAAAAAACTATTAAAACTTCACCATTAATTAATTGAGCTAAACCAGCTCCTATAACAGAACCAAACAAAATGGTATATCTCCATTTTTTTAGTAGACTTGTATCTACTGAATCTCTTTTTTTATGTTCTACCAATGAATTTAATGAAGCTGGAATAATTGTTGCAAGAGAAGTTCCTATTGCCATATGCATAGCTATATTTTCTGAAAAATCTAAAAAATTAAATAAATGATAAATTACTGGTACAACAATAATTCCTCCTCCTATGCCAAAAAAGCCTGCTAAAATTCCAGAAATAAACCCGGTAAAAAATAAAAGAAGAGAAATTATGAAAAAAGTATCTATTTCTAACATTGTATAATTTAATAAAAAATTATTTATACTACTTTGAAACCTTTTTTTCTATAAAAGACTTTAATAAATGACTTTAAAAAATATAAAAAAAATAAGGGTAATAATAGGATCATTAAACGTAGGTGGTACCGAAAAACAATTATTAAAAATAATTAATAATTTAGTAGAAAAAGAGTGGAAAATAGAAGTAATAACTATTAAAGAAAAAGGTGTTTTAGCAAAATACTTAAATAAAAAAATAAAAGTTTATAATTTAAATATTAAAAATAATTTAAAATTTATAAAATTTTTTACAATTTTATTCAAACTTATTCGTATTTTTAAAAAAGATCCAACCACACTAACACATTTTTTTTTACCACAATCATATATATTTGGAATGATCTCTTCAATTATTTCAAATGCAAAATGTAAATTGATAATGAGCAGAAGGTCTTTAAATCTTTACCAAAAAAAGATTCTTTTTTCTAGGACAGTAGAAAAAATTCTACATAAAAAGGTAGATAAAATATTAGTTAATTCAAATGCGATAAGAAAACAACTTATTAATGAAGAAGGTGTAAGCGAAAAAAAAATTGAAGTTATTTATAACGGAATAAAATTAAAAAAGAATAAAAAAAATAGAACTAATAATAATTTTGGCATAGTCATAATTGCAAATTTAATCCCTTACAAAAATCACGCAATGCTTTTAAAGGCTTTAAATAATATAAAAAAAAAATTACCTAATAATTGGAAACTTTATTGTATTGGTAGAGATGATGGTATAAAAAGAAATTTAAAAAATCTATCTAAGAAACTTAAGATAATAAATAATATTCATTGGATTGAAACTTTAAAATTAGAAAAAATACTAATAAATTGTGATTTAGGAATTTTGTGTTCTAAAGAAGAAGGTTTTCCTAATGCAATACTTGAATACTTTTCATATAAATTACCTGTAATATCATCTGATGTAGGTGGATGTAGAGAAATAATAAAAAATAATAAAAATGGGATACTACTTAAAAAAAATAACTATGAAGAGCTATCAAAGGCTATTTTTTATATATATAAAAATAAAAAAGATGCAAAAAAACTTGGTTTTGAAGGATATAAAACAGCAAAAAAAAGGTTTGATTTAAATAAAATGATTAAAAGTCACGAAGAAGAATATATAAAATATGTAAAGTCTTGACATAAAAAAAATGTATAGGTATATTTCACAAAATATTCGTTAAATCTTTTTAATATTTAAATTATGTTTGCAATAATAAAAACTGGTGGAAAACAATATAAAATCAAAGAAAAAGATATAATTTTTGTTGAAAAACTTAAAAATAAGAAAGGTGATAAAATAGATATTAAAGATGTTTTGTTACTAAGTAATGATGAAAAAAATATAAAAATTGGTTCTCCATTTATAAAGGGAATTTCAGTTAAAGCTGAAGTCTTAGAACAAAAAAAAAATAAAAAAGTTATTGTTTTTAAAAAAAAAAGAAGAAAAAATTACAAAAAAAAAAATGGGCATAGGCAAAATATAACTGTTCTTAAAATATTAAAAATTGGAAGTAAATCTGTTGAAAAAAAATAAAAAATAATTAAAACCTATATTAAACATTATAAAATAAAACAATGGCACATAAAAAAGCAGCAGGTAGTTCAAGAAATGGTAGAGACTCAGCTGGAAGAAGGCTTGGTATAAAAAAATATGGCGGTGAAATAGTTATACCTGGAAATATTATAATAAGGCAAAGAGGAACAAAATATCACCCTGGTAATAATGTTGGACTAGGTAAAGATCACACTATATTTGCTTTGAAAAAAGGTAGTGTTTTATTCAAAAAGAAAAAAAATAATAAAGTGTATGTTTCGGTTGAACCGAAATAGGCTAATTTATTTTTTTTTATTCAAATTTAAATCAATTTATTTTCTTATAAAAAAATGAAATTTTTAGACGAAATAAAAATTTTTGTTAAAAGTGGTAGTGGAGGATCTGGGTGCTGTAGCTTTAGAAGAGAAAAATTTATAGAATATGGTGGCCCTGACGGTGGTAATGGCGGTAAAGGAGGTGACGTTATTATAAAATGCTCAAATTCTCTTAATACACTTATTGATTATAAATATAAGCCACATTGCATGGCAAAAGACGGGAAATCAGGGATGAAAAGAAATAAAACCGGAAAAAATGGAAATGATTTTATAATCTTAGTACCTGTAGGCACAGAAGTATTAATGGAAGACAAAAAAACTTTGATTAAAGATCTTTCAAATAAGAATGACCAAATAATTATTGCTTTTGGCGGAAATGGCGGATTAGGAAATATAAATTATAAAAGTTCTACTAATAGATCCCCAAGAAAATTTACTAAAGGAGAAAAAAGTGAAGAAAAATGGTTATATCTAAAACTAAAATTAATCGCAGATATAGGAATAATTGGTTTGCCAAATGCAGGAAAATCTTCTTTTATTAAAAAAATAAGTGCTGCAAAACCAAAAATTGCTGATTATCCATTTACCACAATAACACCTAATTTAGCGAGCATAATATTAAACAATAACGAACTAACTTTTGCTGATATTCCAGGAGTTATTGAAGATGCCCATAAAGGAAAAGGTCTTGGACTTAATTTTTTAAGTCATATTGAAAGATGTAAAATACTCTTACACTTGATTGATGCAAGTGATAAGGATGTTATTAAAAATTATAAAATAATTAGAAATGAAATAAAAAAATATAAAAATAAGGTAGAAAAAAAAAATGAGCTTATATGTCTAACTAAATGTGACCTTTTAGAAAAAGATGAATTAAAAGATAAAATAACTAAATTAAAAAATGCTTATAAAAAAGAAATTTATTTTTGTTCTAATATTACAGGAGAAGGAATAAATAAGGTTCTTAAAAAATTAGAAAGTTTATATGAAAAAAAAAATTAAAAAAATAGTAATTAAAGTTGGATCATCATTAATTGCTAATTATAAAACAGGATCACCTAAATTAAATTGGATGAATTCATTTATTAATGATTTGGACTATTTATTAAAAAAAAAAATTAAAATTATAATTGTATCTAGTGGAGCTATAGCAATTGGTAGAAAAAAAATAGGTTTTTTGAAAAAAAAACTAAATTTAGATGAACAACAAGCAGCGGCATCAGTTGGGCAAATATACTTGGTGAATAATTATAAAAAAGCTTTTAACAAAAAAAGAGTTGAGATTTCTCAAGTTTTATTAACTCTTGAGGACACAATAAAAAAAGAAAAAAAAGTAAATGCTAAAAAAACTTTAAATAAATTATTAGAAAAAAGAATTGTTCCGATAATTAATGAAAACGATACAGTTGCAACAGACGAAATTAAATTTGGTGATAATGACAGATTATCAGCAAGAGTTGCTGAAATTATCAAGTCAGATTTATTAATTCTATTATCTGATGTATCTGGATTATATGACAAAGACCCAAAAAAAAGTAAAAAAGCTAAATTAATCAAAGAAGTTAAATCTATTAACAAATTTACAATAAAAGCTGCAAGCTTTACAAACAACCATTTTGCACGAGGTGGTATGAAAACGAAAATTATGGCAGCTAAAATTGCAACAAACGCTGGCTGTGGCATGGTAATAGTAAATGGAAATACAAAAAAAATTATACAAAAAATTTTTGAAGAAGAAGAAGGAACTTATTTTCACCCTAAAAAAAGAAAAAAAAATAATTAAATATTAATATAATTATTTTTTAATGGTAAAAATTGAACAAATTACAAAAAATAGCTGAACTATCAAAAAAGGCCTCTAGAATCTTATCTATAACTTCGTCAAAAGTTAAATCCAAGGTGTTAAAATATGCGGCGCAACAAGTAAAAAAAAATTTAAAAAAAATTGAAAACGCTAATAAAAATGATTTAAAAATTGCAAAGTCAAAAGGATTGGATGATGCAATGATAGATAGAC
>PTKO01000038.1 GCA_002937775.1 Alphaproteobacteria bacterium MarineAlpha6_Bin4
AGATGTTATTTCGGTTGCTAAGACAGCGGGAATAACAGCTGCAAAAAAAACATCAGACATAATACCTCTTTGCCATCAAATTCCTTTAAATTCCGTTAACATTGAAATAAACAATAAACAAAAAGGATTGCAAATACTCTCTAAGTGTAATAGTTCATCTAAAACAGGTGTTGAAATGGAAGCTCTTTTATCTGTCACAGTGGTTGCTTTAACTATTTATGATATGTGTAAGTCTATTGATAAATCAATTGAGATTTCAAAGATTCGCCTTCTATCAAAAAAAGGCGGAAAATCTGGTAATTATAAGAGATAATTCCTTCTTGAAATGTTCCGCTTTTGTTCTTATATTATCTAGTATGTTAACTAAACAACAAAACAAATTATTTAACTTTCTAAAAGAAAAGATAAAAAAAACAAATGTTAGTCCATCATTTGAAGAGATGAAGAATGCAATGGGTTTAAAATCTAAATCAGGTATACAAAGACTTATTGATGGCTTAGTTGAAAGAGGTTTTATAGAAAAAAAAGATAATAAAAAAAGAGCAATTAATATAATTGAAAAAAAACCATTAAAAAACAATAGAGATTTAATTAATATACCAATTTTAGGAAGTATAGCTGCTGGGAGTCCAATTGAAGCAATAGAAAACACTGACGATGTAATACAGGTACCAAAAAATTTAGTAACTGAAAATAAAAAAAATTATATTTTAAAAGTAGCAGGAGACTCAATGTTAAATAAAGGCATTGTTGATGGCGATAAGGCAATAATTGAATATTGCAATGACGCAAATAACGGCGATATAGTTGTTGCTCTTATTAATGACAATGAGGTTACTTTAAAGAAATTAAAAAAGGATAAAAATAAGATACACTTAATTCCAGAAAATGATAATTATCAGACCCAATCATTTAACCCAGAGGAAGTTAAAATTCAGGGTAAACTAAAGGGAATTATCAGAAGCTACTAAAATTTATCTTAAATAATTAAAATATTTATGTATAAATAGGATTTCTTAAAAAATCTATATTATGAAAACTGTAACAAGATTTGCTCCCTCACCTACTGGAAATCTTCATATAGGAAGTGCTAGGACAGCTTTATTTAATTGGTTATTCGCAAAAAATACAAAGGGAAAGTTTTTATTAAGAATTGAGGATACAGATAAAGTTAGATCAACTAAAGATTCCATTAATAAAATATTAGAAGGATTAAAATGGCTAGATCTTAAATGGGATGATGAAATTATTTACCAATCAAAAAATCAAAAAAGACATAATGAGGTCGCAGAAGATCTCTTAAAAAACGGATTAGCTTATAAATGTTTTTGTTCAGAAGAAGAATTAAAAAATATGAGAGAAGAAGCAAAAATATTAAAGAAACCTTTTAGATATAATAGAATGTGGAGAGATAGAGATCTTAAAGATGCTCCAAAAAATATAGACCCGGTAATAAGAATTAAATCTCCAATAGACGGGGAAAGTAATATTGATGATATTATACAAGGTTCAATAAAAGTTTCTAATGAAGAAATGGATGATTTTATTATTGTGCGTTCTGATGGTACGCCGACATATATGTTATCAGTTGTTGTAGATGATCATGATATGAATGTTACTCATATTGTAAGAGGTCATGATCATTTAACAAATACATTTAGACAAAACGTAATTTATAATGCAATGAATTGGAATGTACCCAAAAGTGCTCACATACCTTTAATTCTTGGTCCAGATGGAAGCAAAATGTCAAAAAGACATGGAGCTATTGATGTTGAAGAATATAAAAATAATGGCATTTTATCTGATGCTCTAATTAATTATATGCTTAGACTAGGATGGAGTCATGGTGATGATGAAATTATCTCATTAGAGAATGCAATTAAATGGTTTAGTTTGGAAAAAATAGGTAAATCTCCAGCAAAATTTGATAATGATAAATTAATAAGTGTTAACAGCCATTACATTAAAGAATTAGATAATAATAAAATCATTTCTTTTCTTGAGAATTATTATAATAAAAAGTACAAAATTGAACTTGATAAAATATCAATTAATAGATTAAATTTAGGCTTAGATGATATCAAAACAAGATCTCGTGATTTAAATCAATTAGCAGAAATGGCTTTGTTTTACTGCAGTAAATTTCCAATAACAGTATCAAAAAAGGCTGATAAATACATAAAAAAAGTTGATAAAAATACATTTAAAGATTTATTGATAGTTTTAAAAAACATTGAAAACGACTTTAAAAAACAAAAAATTGAGCAAATTATAGCAAAATTTCTTTCAGAAAAAGGTTTAAAACTTTCAGATATTATCCAATATATAAGGGCAATGATTACAGGTTTAGATGTAAGTCCAAGAATATATGATATAATGGAAGTTCTAGGTTTTGAAGAAATAAAAAAAAGGATTGAATATTTTATAAATGGATAAAAAAGTTAATAAAAAAATAGAAATTTCACTATCAAATAATAAAAAAATTCAATTACCTATAATTGAATCTACTGAAGGTCCTGATGTTTTAGATGTAAGAGCTTTGTATAAAGAATCTGGCTATTTTACATTTGATCCCGGATATCTTTCTACTGGAAGTTGTGAATCTAAAATAACTTTTATTGATGGTGGAAAAGGTATTTTGCTACATAGAGGTTATACAATAGAAGATTTAGCAAAACATGCTGATTTTATGGAAGTTGCTTACTTATTATTGCATGGTGATTTGCCTAACATTAAAGAAAAAGAAAAATTTGAAAAAAATATCAGGTACCACACAATGTTGCACGAACAAATGAAAACTTTTATACAAGGTTTTAGAAGAGATGCTCATCCAATGGCTGTTATGGTTGGAACTGTTGGTGCTTTATCTGCTTTTTATAGGGATAGTGAAGATTTTTCTAATTCAAGACAAAGATTAATATCTACACATAGAATTATTGCTAAAATGCCAACAATTGCTGCTTGGGCTTATAAATATTCATTGGGTCAACCTGTTATATATCCTAATAATAAATTAACTTATGCAGAAAATTTTATGAGAATGACTTTTGCAACACCTTGTGAGGATTATGTTTCTAATCCAGTAATTACAAAAGCTATGAATCAATTATTAATATTACATGCTGATCATGAACAAAACGCTTCAACATCAACAGTAAGATTAGCGGGTTCTTCTGGAGCCAATCCTTTTGCATGTGTAGCGGCTGGAATAGCTTCATTATGGGGGCCAGCGCATGGTGGCGCTAATGAAGCCGTAATGAATATGCTTTTAAAAATTAAAAGGAATGCAAAAATTAAGGATTTTATTAATCGCGCTAAAGACCCAGAAGATCCTTTTAAATTAATGGGTTTTGGTCACAGAGTTTATAAAAATTATGATCCTAGAGCTTCGGTTATGAGAGACGCCTGTCATAATGTTTTAAATGAACTTGGAAGAAAAAATAATCCATTTCTAGCAATAGCGCTTGATTTGGAAGACGCAGCTTTAAATGATAGCTACTTTATAAAGAAAAAATTATATCCAAATGTAGACTTTTATTCTGGTATTTTACTTTGGGCTCTTGGATTTCCACTTTCAATGTACACTGCTGTATTTGCTGTTGCTAGAACAGTGGGTTGGGTTGCACATTGGAAAGAAATGATTGAAGACCCGACAAGAAAAATTTCAAGACCAAGACAACTATATACTGGGCATAAAAAAAGAGATTATATAGAATTAGATAAGCGTCAAAAAAGAAAATCAATAATTAAGGCAATATCATCGATTATTAAAAAAGGATATCAAAAATCTTAGATAATTTCCTTTACTGCTGACATGCTTGGAAGTTCATTATTATAATTTTTAAGTTTTGCTAGTGATTTTTTAGCATTTAAAACATGTTTTTTTGAATATGATTTATCTTTTATTAATTTAATTATTTCTCCTGCTATTAAATTAGGGCGGCATTTAAATTGTAGAAACTCAGGAATTATATATTTTTTTTCTAATATGTTTAACAAGTTAGCGTACTTTATTTTAACAAATATTTTAGCGATTAAATATGTAAGAAAATTAATTTTATATATAACAATAGTTGGAATAGCAAAATAACTTAATTCAAGCGTTGCAGTTCCTGATGAGGCAATAGAAACATCGCTTATTTTAAAAGCATCATATTTATCATTCTCATTTATATTAGAATAAGGAAAATTAAATCGGTAATTATTAAAATATTTTTTTAAATGGGGTAAAATATAAAATAAAACATGAGGATTAATATTTGAATTTTGTTTGAGAAATTTAATTGTTTTAATTAACACAGGTATGCTTTTTTTTATTTCTGAAACTCTACTACCTGGTAAGAATGATAAAATTTTACATCCTTTTTTAATTTTATATTTTTTGTAAACATCTTTTTTGCTTAATTTAATTTGTTTATTTATTTCATAAACTGGGTGACCTACAAAATTAGTGCTTAAATTATATTTAGTAAAATATTTTTTTTCAAATGGTAGAATTGTAAGAAGTTTATCAGTATATTTTGATAAATACTTTGCTCTACCACTTCTCCATGCCCATACAGTAGGTGCTACATAATGAATTTTCTTAGTAAATGGCAATATATTAGAAATTTTTTTTAGTATTCTAAAATTAAAATCAGGACTATCAATAGTCACTAAAACATTTGGTTTAACTTTAATTAAGTCTTTTTTTGTTTTGTTTAATAGAGACATTACTTTAAATATTTTTGGCAAAATCTCAAATATTCCTAATATTGATAATTCTTTGATTGGAAATAAACTTTTTTTTAAACCAGATTTAATCATTTTCTCCCCTCCTATACCATATAGTTTAACCTTACCTTTCTTAGCTTTAATTAAAGATTTGATGAGGTTGGATCCAATAACATCTCCTGATGGTTCAGTTGCTATTATATAAACTTTTAACTTTTTATTAATCATATGAAAAAATAAATTTATCTTTAGTTACATTTTCAATATCAACAGACAAAATAACTTTTTTTATCTTTTTAAGGTATTTTAAAGTTTTATTTTTATCCATAATAATCGTAGAGTTAGCATTAAGAACTATATACTTAATATTTGTTTTAGCTAGTTTTTTTAATGTTTCAAAACCAAATGTTGGTAAATCTACTCTTATATCTTGATTTAATTTCTTAATTTTTATAAATAAATAACTGTTTTTGTTATATTTATTATTAAATGATTTCTGAATTAACAAATCTGTCCCTCCCCTATCTTCTTTTAGAATAATTTTGCTCTTTGATGTTATTACACTTTGACCTAAATCTTTTTTAGTCCAACTAACAGTTTTTTTAAGTAATTTTGTTATTATTTTTATATCTTTTTTTGGAATTTTATTTCCATACACACCCTTCTTTAAAAAAAACTTTTTTGTTATATCTGAAAGTCCTATAACTTTAAATCCTTCGTTTTCAAAAATATTTACAACATTTCTTAGAATTACATCATCTGTTTTTTTAAAAAAAATAAATTTAAAAACTTTAAATAAAGTCCATAAATCTGGTTTTAATTGACTAAGACTTGGTCTATTTAATGATCCTAAGAATAAAATGTTTTTAATATTATTTCTTTTTAAAATTCTTATTGCTTTAGCGCCCTGCCCCATTGCTAAAGAATAACTGTTAAAATTTTTAAATATTTTATAATCAGAGAATCCTTTTATTGATAACACGATAAATTTTAAATTTTGTTTATTTAAAAGCAAAGATACTTTGTATGGTAATTTTCCAGCTCCAGCAATAATAGCAATATTGTTAAACATTTTTTTGTTTTGGCTGGCAAATTG
>PTKO01000039.1 GCA_002937775.1 Alphaproteobacteria bacterium MarineAlpha6_Bin4
TTAAAGAATTATTATTATTTATTTGATTATTTCTTTCATTAATAGTTGAACTTTTTATCAATATTGGTTTTCTAGTAGAGACAATAATGGATTTCGAATCAGTATTAATGTCTAAATTTTTATTTTTTGCTATTGGTCTATTTTTAAAATTATAATGAGAAATATCAAATTTTCTTATTATTGTATTATTTTTATGTGGTATTTTGCTAATTTTAAGCCGAATACTATTGGAAAAATCAACACCATTTTCATTATAATCAAAAATACTGTAAGATTTTTCAAATACATAAATTGCATAAAAATAAAAAATTAGAAAAATAAAAAAAAACCTCATAACAACTATTATATCTTGTATAAGGAAATATAAAAAAAACAAAAAAAATCTAGAGAATAAATTCTTTTTTTACTTTTTTAAAATCGTTTAAAATTGGTGTTTGTGCAGAAATATAATTTGATCTAGAAATTTTTCCCTTAATTTTTTTTATAATATGTATTTTACCTAAACCACTATTGTTATATAAAACAGTAATCAAAGTTCCTCCATTATTTTTTAATAATTTAAACAAATTTATTGGAATGAATTCAACGCCACCAAATATAAAAATAAAGTCAAATTTTTGGTTTAAATTTTCTATAACTTTTTGTGTTGAAAAAGTAACATTATTTATTTTTAATTTTTTAATATTTCTTTCAGCTTGTTTTACAAGATCTTTTTTGCTGTCAACTCCATAAACTTTTTTAGATAACTTTGATAAAACAGCCGATGAATATCCTGTCGAACATGCTAAATCTAATACTATATGGTTTTTATCTATTTTAGATAACTTTATAATATTTCCTATAATTCTAGGTTCCATTAAATATCTATCTGTATCAATCTCTATATCTTCGTCTAAATAGGCTTTTGTTCTTCTTTCAGATGGAAGAAAAATTTCTCTTGGAATTAAATTAAAAGCATTAAGTATATAATCTTCTACAATGTTATTAGTTAATAATTGGTTGTTAACCATATTTTTTCTTGCGATATTAAAATCTGACATAACTTATATTTTATATTTATTAAAAATATATTAATTAAAATTTTAATTTTTATTAATATTAAAAAATAAAAAATAAGGCCCGGTGGCAGAGTGGTTATGCAGAGGACTGCAAATCCTTGTACATCGGTTCGATTCCGGTCCGGGCCTCCAATTAATTTATACTAATAACTTTAAAATTTAATTCTCCTTTAGGAACAGAAATTGTAATTGTGTCTCCTATTTTTTTATTTAGTAAACCTTTTGCTATAGGCGAATTAAAAGAAATTTTATTTTTAGTTAAATCAGCTTCATCTTCTCCAACCAATTGATATTTTATTTTTGTATTATCTTCGGTATTTAGTAATTCTACAATTGAACCAAAAATAATCTGAGATTTGCTATCATTGTTTTCATTTTCTATAATTTCAGAATTACCGAGCTTAAATTCTATATCTTTTATTTTGGCTTCAACAATACCTTGATGTTCTCTTGCAGCATGGTACTCTGCATTTTCTTTTAAATCTCCATGTTCTCTAG
Source organism: Alphaproteobacteria bacterium MarineAlpha6_Bin4 (assembly GCA_002937775.1). Taxonomy (GTDB): domain Bacteria; phylum Pseudomonadota; class Alphaproteobacteria; genus CAYOOR01. The sequence continues at coordinate 1,557 of PTKO01000039.1, forward strand.
CTTCAGCAATTGCTTTTGATATTTTTGGTCTTTCTTGTTTTAACTTTCTTAACTCGTCTTGAAGTTTTTTTTCTCCTTCTTTTGTAAGTGGAATTTTATTCATTATTTAAATTATATATTTAATATTTTTTCTATACATATAATTAGAAGTTGTTCTTCTTTTTTCTATATTATACAAAATAGTTTTCATTGACTTATTATCATTTATAAAATTCTTAAAAATTATACTAGTTGTTTCTTTATGATATTTTTTTTTAGCAAAATAAAAATTTTTAAGAATTTCGAGATCTTTATTACTTTGTTTTTTATAAAATAAAACATTCTTTTTTCTAAAAAGACATAATATAAAAAAAAAACAAAATACACTTTTTTTTAGGAAAAATCTTTTATCTAAATTTAATTTCATAATCTAATATTTAATAATATATAACTATTACTATAAATTTTAAAAAAAAAGTTTAAAATTCAAAAAAATATTTTTTTAAGATGATAATATAATAATATTTGTTAAATAATTATTTTATGATCCCGGGTAGCTCAGTTGGTAGAGCGGGTGACTGTTAATCACCTTGTCGGGGGTTCGAGTCCCTCCCCGGGAGCCAGATTATTATGAATACAAAAAATAATTTTACTAAATTAATTGGGAATACACCGCTTATAAAATTAGAAAAAGTTTCTAAAATAACTAAATGTAATATTTTAGGTAAAGCAGAATTTTTAAATCCGGGACAATCAGTTAAAGATAGAGCTGCTTTATATATAATAAAAGACGCGATAAAAAAAAATAAATTAAAAAAAAATGGAATAATAGTTGAAGGTACAGCTGGCAACACAGGAATAGGATTAACTTTAGTTGGAAACTCTTTTGGTTTTAAATCCTATATTGTAATGCCTAAAACACAAAGCGAAGAAAAGAAGAATGAACTAAGATCGTATGGTGCAGAGCTCCACTTGGTTCCAGCTGTTCCGTACTCAAATCCAAAAAATTATGTCAGATATTCTGAAACTCTTGCTAATAAAATAAAAATTAAAAATAAAGATAGAAGTGTTTTATGGGCAAATCAATTTGATAATTTGGCAAACTTTCAAGCGCACTATGAAACAACTGGCCCTGAAATTTGGAGAGATACAAAAGGTAAAATTGATGGCTTTATTTGTGCAGTTGGAACAGGAGGCACTATTGCTGGAATAGGTTCGTTTTTGAAAAAGAAAAATAAAAAAATAAAAATTGGATTGGTTGATCCTATGGGTTCCGCGTTACATAATTTTTATACAAACGGAAAACTTGAATCTAGTGGTAGTTCTATTACTGAAGGAATTGGACAAAGTAGAATAACAGAAAATTTAAAAAAAGCGAAAATTGATGAAAGCTTCCAAGCTAATGATAGAGATGCCCTTAATATAGTTTTTGATTTATTAAAAGAAGAAGGCTTAGTAATGGGAGGATCGACAGGAATAAATATAATGGGAGCAATACAATTAGCTAAAAAATTAGGCCCTGGGTCAACCGTGGTCACAATATTGTGCGATTATGGCACAAGATACTTTAGCAAAGTTTATAATAAAAAATTTTTAAAAAGTAAAAAATTACCTATTCCGGATTGGTTAAAATGAGTCAATTAATTGAAATAGATTGGTTAAAAAAAAATCTAAATAATGATGAAATAAAAATTATTGATGGCACTTGGCATATGCCTGGGGCTGGAGTTAATGCTTTTGAAATTTTTAAGGAAAAACATATACCTAATTCAATATTTGTTGACCTTGAATTAATTTCTGATCCAGAATCAAATATTCCGCATATGATGCCAAATGAAGATTATTTTTCAAAGAAAGTTTCGTCTTTTGGAATTAATAACAATGATCATTTAATAATTTACGATATGTACGGAATGTTTTCTGCTGCAAGAATTTGGTTTATGTTTAAAGCATTTGGACACAAAAAAGTTAGTTTATTAAATGGAGGGTTGCCTGCTTGGATTGAAGAAAAAGGAAAACTGTCAAACAATATTAATAAAATAAAGCCATCAAACTATAAAGCAAATCTAAACAGATCATTAATAGCAAGTTATAATGAAGTATTTGACAATATATCTCAAAATTTATATGAAGTAATAGATGCCAGATCTCCTGATCGTTTTTTAGGATCAGGGGAAGAACCAAGACCTGGAATAAAATCAGGGCATATACCTGGAAGTAAAAATATATTTTTTAATAATTTAATTGATCAAGATTCAAAAAAGTTTTTAAAAAAAGAAGAAATAAAAAAAATAATTAAAAATTCAGGAATTGATGAAAAAAAAGATATAATTTGCACATGCGGTTCCGGAGTTACAGCATGTATTTTAAAGTTTGCTATACAATTGATAGATAAAAATAAAAATATAAAAATATATGATGGTTCTTGGTCTGAATGGGGAACTAAAGAGGAAAGTCCTTGTGAAAAAAATTAAAAAAATTACAAATTTAACCTTGGCTGGAAGAAATCCTTTCAAAAATCATGGAATTGTAAATCCACCTATTTATAGAACTTCTACAGTTTTATTCGAAAATACAAAAGAATTAGGTGAAGCAATTAAAAATAGGTTTAATCGAACATATTACGGTAGATACGGAACTCCTACAACTTTTGCATTAGAAGAAGGAATTGCTCAAATTGAGAATGGTTATAAAACTATTGCAACTTCTTCAGGAATGTCTTCAATATCTATATCGTTACTATCATTTTTATCAAAAAATGACCATTGTTTAATATCAGATTGTACTTATTATCCAACAAAAAAATTTGCTTCTAAAATTCTTTCAAAATTTGGTGTGTATGTTGACTTTTATGATCCAAAAAATTTAGATAGTATAAAAAAAAAAATTAACAAAAAAACTAAATTAATTTTTATGGAATCTCCGGCTTCCCTTACTTTCGAAATAGAAGATATTTCTGAAATTATAAAAATAGCAAAAAAAAGAAAAATAATAACAATGATTGATAATAGTTGGGCAACGCCGCTTTATTTTTCACCTATCAAAAAAGGAATAGATATATCAATTCTTGCTGCAACAAAATATATAAGTGGTCATGCAGACACAATGCTTGGTCTTATAACAACAAAAAATGAAAAATTATTCTTAAAAATAAAAGATACAGCAGTTAGTTTGGGAGATTGTCCTGGACCTCAAGAGTGTTACCTTGGATTACGAGGCTTAAGAACCTTGTCAGCAAGATTAGAAAATCATAGATCTAGTGCCTTAAAATTAGCACGATTACTTGAGAATAATGATAAAGTATTAAAAGTACTTCATCCAGCTTTACCAAAAAATGAAAACTACGATCTATACTGCAAATTTTTCTCTGGATCAACAGGTTTATTTTCTTTTATTCTAAAAGAGACATCAAAAATCAAAATTTACAAAATGGTTGATAAATTAAAAATATTCAAACTTGGTTTTAGTTGGGGTGGTTATGAAAGTTTAATTCTTCCAGTATTTCCTAAGAGTGAAAGAAAAATAGCAAAATGGAATGAAAAAGGTGTCCTTTTAAGAATTCATGTGGGATTAGAAGATGTTGATGATTTAATAAACGACTTATTTAATGCATTTAAATTATAACTTTTTTGGTGCGCCCTGGAGGATTCGAACCTCCGACCCTCGGTTTAGAAAACCGATGCTCTATCCAACTGAGCTAAGGGCGC
>PTKO01000004.1 GCA_002937775.1 Alphaproteobacteria bacterium MarineAlpha6_Bin4
ACTTAATTTTATTTTTTATTGAATTTTGTAGTGGAATTTTTTTTATAAATCTTGTTCCATTAAAAATTATTTTATTTTTTTTATAAAAAATAATTTGCTTATTAAAATTTAAAATTTTAGTTTTTTTATTAATTAATATAACGTTTGCACTATAGCTGGATCCTTTTACAAGAGGTTGAGCAATAAAATTTTTGTTATTATTTAAAAAATTTGATAGTTTTTTTTTATCATCAAAAATATAATTTTTTTCACATCCAGCACCATCATCGGGCTTAACTACCCATTTTTCGTAAATATCATAATTAATTTTATTTTTTGAGCAAAATGTTTTTAATGTGGGTATAGAATTTTTTTTGAAAAATTTATAAGTTTCATATTTGCTAGTAGTTTTTTTTATCGCGCTTATTTTGTTAGATATAACTTTTTTTGAATTATTTAATTTAATTAGTTTAATTAAACTTTTTTCAGTTTCAGGAGCTATAGGAAAAAAAAAATCTGATTTTTTTATAAGCTCTTTCCATTTATTTACAGAATTTTTTTTTATAAAAAAACATTTAGTATTTTTATAATCTTTAAATTTTTTAAATCTTGAGTCCCAAGTATATATTATTTTCGTATTTGGTATTTTGTTGAAATCATTTAATAAAGATTTTAAAATTAAAGTTGCTTGTTGAAATAATTTTTTTGGAATTTTTTTTTTTATATAACCGCCACCTGTAACATATTCGCATATAAATAATATTTTCATTATGGAATTAATACCTGCAATTGATGTACTAAATAATATTGTAGTAAAGGCATTTTTAGGTAAAAGAAAAAAATATAAACCAATTAAGTCTAAATTAATAAATTCTTCTAATCTAGAAAAAATAATATACAGACTACTTAAAGAATACAAATTTAAGGTAATTTATATTGCAGATTTAAATGCTATAATGGGGAAAAAGAATAATTTTATAATTATTAAAAAAGTTATTAAGAAGTTTCCAAATATTGAGTTTTGGGTTGATTGCGGGGTAAGAACTTTTTTGGACATTAAGCAATATGAAAATTTACCATTAAAAATAATCATAGGTTCAGAAACTTTAAGAAACACTAAAGAGCTAAAAAAAATAAATAAATATAAAAGAAATGAAATAATATTATCCTTAGATTTTAAAGATAACAATTTGCTAGGCCCATTAAATCTATTAAAAAATCAAAAACTTTGGCCAAAAAAAGTAATTTTTATGTTGATTGATTCAATTGGAACAAAAAAAATATCAGATTTAAAAAAATTAAAAAAATTTTTTTTAACCAAAAAAAAAGACTTTTATTTAGCAGGAGGGGTATCAAACAATAAAGATATTAATTTCTTAAAAAAAAATGGTTTCAAAGGAACTGTGTTATCAACTGCAATACACGAGAAAAAAATTAATTATAAAAATTTGTAAAAAAAAAAGCGAGTTAAACAACTCGCTTTTTTTTAATATATATATGAAAAAGTATTAAACTTTTACGTTTCCAAAAGGGTGTTCAGCTGATGCTTTTTGTGAAACAACATCTTTAGCTTTAGGTTCTCCCTTAATAGCTCTTTCAATAGATTCTTTAACAGCTTGATAGTTGTAATCGTATATTTTTTGATCACTTTTTGCATCCCAGTGAATAAATACACCAACTGATACAAAAACATCATCAGCTTCTCCAGATGGAATTGTTCCATCTTCAACAGAGTCAGCAACAGCTCTTGCCACTGCAGCCTGTGCAGGACCAAACATTTGTACAGCTTGTTTAGCACCTTTAATGGTAACTTTATTAAACATAACTGTATTTGGTTTACATGGAAGATTTGGTGCAACAACTGCAAGTAAAGATGTAAAACCATCTTTATTATTTGTTAATGTATTACAAAAAGCAGCTTCTGCAGCGCTTCCTCTTGGTCCAATAAGTAAATCAATGTGTGCGACTTCATTACCGTCACCAACAAGAGATTCTCCTACAAGTACTTTATTAATTTTAGCCATTATCCCTCCTAAATTAAATAACCTTTTAAAAAACATGACACAGTGATTAAAAACTACATGGTAATGATATTTTGGTAATTTATCTAGGATTTTTTTTATTGTTTTTTTGTCACTAGTTCTAATAACAGAGTAGCAACTGTTAAATCAGCCGTTGTACCTGGATTAATTTCATTATTTTTAAGCATTTTATCAAAGAAAAGTAACTTTTTTTCTATTATTTTCATATTTTCATAATTTTTTAGAATATTATAGTATTTTTTTGCCTGTTTTTTGACATTTATGGCAATTTTTATACCATTTTTTCTAATTATGTGAGAGTCATTAAATTTTTTTAAAAAAGTTAAATACACTCCTGTAAGAGCCCAATTTACTTTACCCCATTTTTTATAAAATTTATCATATGCTGGAATTCCTACCTCAAGAATATCTTTAAAACCACTACAATATTGTTTGGCTATCAAATCTTTTTTTTTTGAATATTCCATAGCTTTATAAAGACTTATTCTTGGTAATTTATTAACATCATACTTTTTTGAAAACCCAAGACCACCAGGAGTCGCAATAGATATTGCTTTAAATATGTCATAAGAATTTTTTGTATTTTGTTTTATTAAAAGTGATTTAATTTTTTTTAATAATTTTTTTTTAGTTAATATTCCTTCCTTTTCAACAACTGTTATAATTGGAGATAACATTAAAATTATTCCTAAATTTGTATTTTTTCTTATTTTTTTTTTGGTTTCTATAACTGAGTTCAAAATTTTTTTTCCTAAATTATATTTATTATTTGTTAAATAATTAGAAATTATCTCTCCTGATTTTATAAAATCTTTTACATTCATACCATGACCAGCAGAATACTTATGCACATTTCCTGGCTTTAATGAATTCATCTCATTATTACAAACAAATCTAATTTGTTTTTTTAACATTTTTTTGATTTTTAAATTTTTAGTTTTCATTTTATTTTTGTTAAAAATTCTTTAACCAAAATAGAAGCAATATTTTTTTTGGTTAATTTTTGCAAAGTTTTCCAAGCAGGGACGCTATTTATTTCTATAACCTTAAAATTGCCATTTATATCTTTTATGATATCAATTCCAGCATAACTAGCATTCACTAACTTTGATGCTCTAATTGAAATTTTTTTAATTTCTTTATTAATTCGAAAACTAAGTGGTTTTGCACCTTGCCCAATATTTGTTATTTTTTTTTTATTTTCTCTAATCATTGAAGCAATAATTTTTTTATTGCAAACTAATATTCTAAAATCTTGCCACGTATCTTTTGACTTAATCTTTTTATTTTCAAATTTTTGTAAGTAAAATACTTTTTCTTTATTTAATTTTAATTTTTTATTTTTAATCACTTTTATACCTTTTCCTTGTGATCCGAATAAAGGCTTCCATATAGCATAATTTTTTTCTTTATTTAATTTTTTTAAAATATTTTTAGCAATTTTTATTTTTTCTGGCACCCATGTATCAGGAGTATTTATTTTTTTATGACTTAATAGAAAAGTTGTCATAGATTTATCTGTTGATTTTTCAATACAATTTATATCGTTAAATAATACAACTCTTAGTTTTTTTAATGCATGAAGTATAGTTAACCTTCTTGTAATTTGTTGAAAGGTACCTTTACCAATAGTTCTTATTATGCACCCATCTGGTAAATTATTTTTGTACCCAGGAATAAAAATATTTTTTTTTCTTTTTGTATCTATAAAACAATCGTCAAGCGAAAGACATGAAACATTACAATTTAACTTTTTTAATTCTTTTTTTAGCTGATTACTATGCCAATCATGTGAATCTGAAAAAATAATTACATTTTTATTTTTTTTCATATCCAAAAGATTTATCCAAAAGATTATTATTTAGCTCTCCTTCTGTAAAAATCTTTCCCGTTTCAAGAGAGATTACAGTTACTTTTCCTGGACTAAATAAATTTGGGTCTATAGCATAAAAGTCTCCTTTATAATTTTTAAAAATTTCCGCAAAAGGCTTTCCGTAATCTTTAGATGATGTACTTGGGAGATTTTTAGCCAAATTAATTATTTGTTCTTCTGTACCTTTAACTTTTAATTCTACATTACCACCATAAAGTATGGCATCGTTAGTTCGACCCATGGATGTAATAAAATCGCTTGATATTGGGGGTATTGGAGCAGTTCCTGAAACTTCAACAACATTTTTAAGAGGAAAATTTAGAGTGTGTAATTTATGTAAACCTACTTCACTTACTCTTGATACAACTTGAATTACTCCAGAAATACTTTGTGTTGGTGTTAAGATTAAAAAAATATTTTTTGAATTAGTTTTGCAGTCATTTGATATTTTTTCTATTATTTCTTTAGGAGGTATTTTATCTACTTCCATTACTAAATAAACAAATTCAAAATTATCTTTATATTTTAATTCATTAAACAAATCCTCTCTTCTTGCAATAGCTCTTCCTGGACCAGAAGCTAAAGCATAAAATTTTTCGTAGGATAAATTCCATCCAGCATACTGACTACCTAAACACGATATAACGGGTTCTTTACTTTTTACCTTTGTTTCTAATGGCCAATGAGGAAAGGTACTAGTTTTTTCTAATTTTATTGATCCTAGACCTCCCATACAAATCTCTGCTATCAATTTTCCAGCTTCTTGGCTTCCTTTAGTTTCTAAACCAGCATCGATAATTGTGCAATCTAGCGGACCTTTTTTTATTAAAACATTTAATTCTTTTGAATTATTAATTAATTTATCAACTAACCCTTTTGCAAGATTTGAAACACTTAAATTTGGATTCATAATAATTATAAAAATTATTTTTTAATTTCTAGGGCGATTTTATATGCTTCTCTAAAGTCTAAAAATACTGGTTTATCAGAGCTACACATTAATTTTAATAATTTATGCTGAACTTGAGCTTTAATTTGGCCTACAGCTAAAGCCCCAATTCCTGAAACATTTGTATTTTTAATTTTTTCCCCATTTGAATTAACTTCCAAACCTTCAATTCCAGGAGGAGGCACTGCGTTAACATCAGAAACAACTTTTAAATTTTTTGCTTCTTTAAAATGTTTTAACAATAAAGCTTCTTTTCCTGCAGCTGCAGCACATAGGATAACATCAGCATCTAAAGACATTTTTGTTTTTTCCTCATCAGTAATTCCCATAATAGCTTCAAGTTCTACATTATATTTTTCTTTATATTCAGTAACTCTTTTATTAATTGGGTCGACTGCCCCATCTCTATGTATAATCATACCAACTTTTGCACCTTCTTGAGCGGCAATAACTGCGCATGCTCCACCAACAATTCCCTTAGCTCCAACTATTTGTACTTTTTTATTTTTAAGATCAGTTTTAAATTCACTCGCTAAAGTATTCTTTACACAAGCTATCATTGCTGCTGCGGTTGTAAATGATCCTGCAGGATCTGCGAAAACAGAGATTTCAAAAGGTGGGACCATAGCTTTTTTAGCTTTTTCTAACATCTCAATTGCTTCTTCTGCATCTTCACCAGCAATAAAAAGCCCAGTTTTTTTACAATCATTTGGGTGTCTTGAAAAAATAATGTCCTGAACCAAATCACTAACATCATCCATTGTTATGTTTGTGTAGGTAGCTACATTGTCAAATCCTGAATCATAAGCCATATTTATATCAAAAGGGCTAACAATCTTACTAGGACTCATTGCATGTAAAATAAATGGTTTTTCTTTTGTCATTATTTAAATTGAATATCAGCTCCGCTATTTTTAACCGAGCATATTATAAATTCTAAATTTTTACAACTCGAAAATCTTTTAATTAGTTTTTTTTGCATTTGTTTTGCTTTTTCTATGTTGGGAAAAAAAGCAAAACCACTTGGGCCCCAAGAAGTTTGGCCATATCCTTTTACATTTTTTTTCTTTAAAAATTTTAGGACATTTCCTACTGAAATACTTGAAAATTTACCTCCTTGAAATGATTTAAATTTTTTACTCATTTCATTTTGTAATTTAGTAATTGCTTTACTAAAATTATCAAAATTATTTTCAATTATTGAAGGATATATTTCTAATAAAACTAAGCTAGCCAAATTAATATTATTTTTTTTTAAACTTTTAAGTTTTTTAAAAGCTTCCATTTCATTTTTACCATGTAAGCCTTGATCATTATCTTTTACTAAAATTATTTTCCATTCTTCTGGAAAAAAAACTTTATCAATATTTGAATAAAACTTGTTACTTATTTTTAAATCAATCAAAAAACCTCCATGTTTAAAATTAATTAATCCTACATTTGATCTTGAACTTCTATTTAGTATTTTTGCAATTTCTTCTATATTTAAATTAATATTGTTTAAATTAGAAATAGCAGTTCCAATAGATAACGCTAATTGCGTTCCCGAGCCTAACCCTATATGTTGCGGAGAAGATTTTTCTATATTAATAGAAAAATTAGATTTGATTTTATTTTTTTTACAAAATTTTGTTAAAAAAAACTGAGCTTTATTTGACACTTTACTCTTAAGTTTCATTTTAGTATTTTTTTTAATAATTATTTTTGTATGAAATTTATCTATACTCAGACCAATTCCTCCAAATTTTGAATGACAACTATTGTTTAGTTCTATGAAACCAAAATGTAATCTCGAAGGAGTTATTATTTGTATAGTATTTTTTAACATTTAACTTTCAATTTATTTCGTTAAACTTTTTAACTAAAATATCATAAGTATATTTTTATATTTTAATAACAAATTTATTAGGAAAAATAATGAGTAAAGATGATAAAGTTTATAGCGAAGCAGAGATAAAGGAAATATTAAAAAAAGATTTACCATTATGGGTATTTGAAGGAAATTGGATTAAAAGAAAATATAAAACCCAGAATTGGAAGTCAACTTTAATGGTCATAAATACAGTTGGGCACTTAGCAGAGGCTGCTTGGCATCATCCTGATATTACAGCATCTTACGCTTGGGTTGAAGTTCGTTTAACTAATCATGCAGCAAAAGGAGTTACAGATAAAGATTTTGAACTTGCAAAAAAAATAGAAGATACTATTCAGTGGGATCCATCTAAAGATAAAGGTTCTTTAGAGGGAACACCAAAAGAAGACCAAAGATTTTCGTATATAAAATACGATAAATAATTTTTTGTTTTTTTTATATGAAAAATATTAATTTCACATGCCCGTTTTGTTCTTTACTGTGTGATGATGTCCAATTAGAAATTAAAAAAAACAGCTTTAAACCTGTAAACTCAGGATGTTCTCTTTTAGTTAGTTCATTAAAAAAAAAGATTAATGACCAATTCTCAAGGGTTAATGGCAAAAAAACTAATATTTCTGAAGCAATTACCGAATTATCTTTAATGATAAAAGAAAGTAAATCTACACTATTTACTGGAATGGCCACTGATATTAAAGGAACAAAAGCAGCACTTAATATTATTGATAAATATAAATGTATTGTTGACCATTTCTCCGGCGACAGTTATTCAAAGAATTTAAAGAGCATGCAGGAAACTGGAGGTTTTTTTTTAACTTTATCAGAATTAAAAAATAGAGCAGATACTATTATTATATTTCAATCGACAGGAGAAGAACTTCCTAGATTGTTTGAAAAATATATTTTCCCAAAAAAGACAATAAATAATTTAAAAAAAAGGAAAGTTATTTTTATTGGTACCAAAGTTCCAAAATTTTTTTATAAAAATAAAAAAATAATTAATTTTGAATTTATAAAATTAGATTCTATTAATTTACTAAATTTTTTATCAAGTATTAGAAATTCTATTAATTTTGAAACGAAAGAAGCAAAAGATAAAAGAATTTTGTATTTATTAGATATTTTAAAAAAAACAAATTATGGATCTATCTTATGGAATGCCTCGGAGTTTCAAAACGATATTAGTGATGTAATTATAAATGAAATAAATTTATTAATTCAAGATTTAAACAAATTTACAAGATTTTCTGGTTTATCATTATCAGCGTCTGATCATGTTTTAACAGTTAATGAAGTTTTATTATGGCAAACAGGATTTCCAATTAGGACCAGTTTTGCAAATGGTTTTCCTACACATGACACCAATCAATTTTCAACAAAAAAATTAATAGATAATAAAGAAATAGATTTGGTTGTATGGATAAATTCTTTTAATGAAAAAAGTATTGTTATTAACAAAAAAATCAAAAATGTTTTAATTGGAATTCCATCGCATCCTCAGAAAAATAATGTAGATATTTTTATACCTGTAGGTACACCGGGATTAGATCACAATAGCCATTTGTTAAGAGTGGATAAAGTAGTTTCAATGCCATTAAAAAAAATCAGAAACATTTCACTACCAAGTGTCGATCAAATTTTGAATAAAGTAAAAGAAGGAGTTACTGATGATAATTAAATTAGAAAATGCAAGAATTTACGATCCAATTAATAAAATTAATGGAAAAGTTAAAGATTTATATATAAAAAATCAATATATTGTTGATAAACCAAAAAGTGGTGAAAAAATATCAAAAAAAATTAATCTAAAAAATAAAATTATTATGGCTGGTGGAATAGACATCCATAGCCATATTGCTGGAGGAAAAGTTAACCTTGCCAGATTATTGTTACCAGAAGAACATAGAGAACATCTATATCCATCCTCAGAAAATTTAAGATCTGGTTCAGGATTAGGAACTTGCAGTTCATTTCATATAGGTTATAAATATGCCAAACTAGGATATTGTGCAGTCTTTGAACCTGCAGTACTCCCATCTAATGCAAGATCTGCAATTATCGAAATGTCAGACATACCTTTTGTTGATAAAGGAACATACACAGTTTTAAGTAATGATGATTTTTTATTAAATTTGATACAAAAAAAAATAAGCCAGAAAAAAATTAATGATTATGTTGCCTGGATACTTAATTCAACAAAAGGACTAGGTATTAAAATTGTAAATCCAGGAGGCATTAATGCTTTTAAATTTAATCAAAGAGCGCTTGATCTAGATGAAAAAAATAAAAAATATGGAATTACACCTAGATCTATTTTAAAAGTTTTAACTAAATCATTAATTGATTTGAAAGCTCCGCATCCAATACATGTTCATGGGTGTAATTTAGGAGTTCCTGGTAATGTTAATACTACAATAAAACAAATTAAAGCAGTTGAAGGAAAGCCTATGCATTTAACCCATATCCAATATCATTCTTATGATAATAAGGGAGATAGAAAATTTTCATCTGGAGCAAGTCTTTTAGCTGAAAATATAAACAAGCAAAAAAATATTACCTGTGATGTCGGACAAATTATGTTTGGTCAAACAGTAACAGCATCAGCTGATACAATGAGCCAATACAAAAATCACCATTTTGCGCGTCCAAAAAAATGGATATGCGCTGATATTGAATGCGATGCTGGTTGCGGCATAGTTCCATTTGAATACCAAGATAAAAATTTTGTTAATTCACTCCAATGGGCTATAGGACTAGAACTATTTTTATTAATTAAAGACCCTTGGAGAATTTACTTAACTACTGATCATCCAAATGGTGCGGCATTTACCGCCTATCCAAAATTAATAAAATTATTAATGGATAAATCTTTCAGAGATGGTGAATTTGAGAAAATTAATAAAGAAGCACAAAAAAGCTCTGTGCTGGGTAATTTAAAAAGAGAATATAGCCTTTATGATATTGCAATTCTTACAAGGGCTGGTCCTGCAAAAGTTTTAGGTTTAACTAATATTGGGCATTTGGGTATTGGTGCCAAAGCAAACATAACAGTTTATAATAACAAAGAAGATAAAGAGGAAATGTTTGAAAACCCATTTATGGTTTTTAAAGACGGCAATTTAATCGTAAAAAATGGTAAAATACAAAAAGTTTTTAATGGTAAATTTTATACAGCAGAAACTGATTTTGATAAAAAAATTGAAAAAGAAATTAGTTCTTATTTTCAAAAATATATGGGTAGAGGAATGGAAAGTTTTAAAATAAAAAATCAAGAATTATGGGATTATGGAATAGAAACTGAAAATATTAAATGTGATAGAAATGATTATTAATGGAATAAAAATCGAAAACACCTTTGCCGAAGCATTTCCAATGAAAGTAGCAAGACTAATTATCACTGCAGATTCAAAATATTGGTTAAAACAGGCGGCAAACAGTATTACAGGTTTTGCAACTTCAGTAATTGCTTGTGGTTGTGAAGCTGGTATAGAAAAAGAAATTAAATCATCAAAAACACCCGATGGTAGATCTGGAATAGCTGTACTTTTATTTGCTATGAACAGCGAAGGCCTTGCTAAACAGGTTTTAAGAAGAGTTGGGCAATGTATTTTGACTGCACCAACTACAGCATGTTTTTCTGGAATAGAAACAAATGAAAAAATAAATTTAGGAGATGCAATAAGATATTTTGGAGATGGCTTTCAAATTTCAAAGAAAATTAATGATAAAAAAATATGGAGAATTCCTGTTATGGAAGGAGAATTTGTTATTGAAGACAAAACAAGTATTGCTAGTGGTATCGGAGGGGGAAATATATTAATTATTGGAGACTCAAATCAACAAGTTTTGAAATCTGCAGAAGCAGCAGTCAAAGAAATGAGAAAAGTTGATAATATAGTTTTACCATTTCCTGGAGGAATTGTTAGATCAGGATCAAAAGTAGGATCAAAATACAAAAATCTTATAGCATCAACAAATGATGCATACTGCCCAACTTTAAGAGGAATTACTAAAACAAAATTAAGTAAAAGTAACGAGTCAGTATTAGAAATCGTTATTGATGGGACTAATGAAAAAGACATAGAAAAAGCAATGAAACAAGGAATTAATATTATTTGTAAGAAATATAATAAGGGTATTAAAACAATATCAGCAGGAAATTATGGCGGAAAGTTAGGACCATACCATTTTCATTTAAGAAAAATCATGAAATGAGTTATTTAGTTTTAAAATTAAAAAAAAAATTAAAGTATAGAATTAATTTGGGTGTTTTAACTCCAAATAATATTGCAAACAAAAAAATCTCAATTATCAAATCTTTAAAGATTCTTTATGGTAAAGAAAAAAAAGAAATTTCGAATTTTTTTTCTATATCTGGAAACTTAAAAAAAGGAATTCTTTTTAAAGGAAACTTAAATAAATGTGATTTTATTGGGCACCAAATGATAGATGGAAAAATAATAGTTAAAGGAGATGTTGGTGATTATTTAGGAAATAAAATGAAAGGTGGAAAAATAATTATTTATGGTTCTTCATCTAACTACACAGGCGCCTCTTTATCTAATGGAGAAATTTTAGTAACTAAAAATACTGGAGATTTTTTAGGAAGTTCAATCCAAGGTGAAAAATTAGGAATGTCAGGAGGAACAATTATTGTTAAAGGAAACGCAGGAAACAGAGTGGGTTATAAAATGAGATCGGGTATTATTTTTATTAAGAAAAATGCTAAGGATTTTATTGGCTGCCAAATGATTGCGGGAACAATAATTATTAAAGGTAAAATTGGCTCCAATCTAGGGCTTTTAATGAAAAGGGGCACAATTATTTTGGAAAAACAAAAATTATCAGCATCTCATTTGAGTTATAATGGAAAAAATAATTATATTTTTTTAAAAGTTATTCAAAGTTATTTGGAGAAATTAAACGATGAATTTAAAGATATTTTTCCTAATACCTACATAAAAAAATATTTAGGTGATATAAATTGTAAAGGTATGGGAGAAATATTGATTCTTAAATAATTTTAATTATTTCATTTGAATGGATTCTTTAAGTACAGTAGTAGCGTCTCTTTTTGTTTGGATTTCATCGCATTTATACGTTGTTAATGCTGATTTTAAAGAACCAAATTATCAACCTGAAATAAAGTTTATGCCACATAAAGAATTGTCAAAAATTGCGTGTGAGAAACCATGTCCTGTTATTGGCTGGTACCCAACTGAAGATCAAATCGAAGGGGAAGAAAAGTTATACTTGATTAAGGGGGCTGATCCAATCAATGATTTATGCATTAGAACCATACTACTTCATGAACTTGTACATTTTTGGCAAGATTATAATAATGCATTTGAGGAACCTGGTGATAGTAAAAAGGTTGTGTTTACTAGGAGAGAGCAACAGGCTCATATTTTAGAACATTTATATAGAGGGCAACAATATGATAAATATAAGCTAAAAACAGGAAAAGAATATAGTCCTAAATGTTGTAAACAAATTGCATTTGGTAGATGTATAAATAATCCAGGCTGGATTAAACAATATATAAAAGAATAATTTTTTTTTAAAACACTTATTTTTCAGTTACAATTTCTTCTATGACCAGTTCTTTAATTAATTTGGTTTTAACATATCCAAAAAGATTCATTCTTTTTATTCTACTGATAACTTTAGCCGCTGGATGTTTTGTATATAAAAATATTTCAGTAAATACATCAAATACAGATTTACTTTCTAAAGAGTTAACATTTAGAAAAAATGACATAGCATTTAAAAAAGAATTTCCTCAATTTTCAAACAATATAATTTTAGTGATTGATGCTAGAAAAGGTGATATTGCCAAAGATATAGCCTCTACATTTTATAAAGAATTAAAAAATAACGAGGAAGAATTATTCAGCGATGTTTTTTATCCTAATGAACTAGATTTTTTTAAAAAAAATGGAATTTTATATTTATCTGTAGAAGAATTAGAAGAAAGATTAGATGATATGGCTAATTATCAGCCATTTATTACTAGACTATCTAATGATCAAACTTTATACGGATTATTAAATACAATAAATCTTTTTTTATCTGCAGATTTAAACGATAGTTATGTAAATCAAATTAATAAATTACTTAAAAATCTCACAGAACAAAAAAGCCTCACTTGGGGAAATATTTTTTCTCTTGAGAATGAGTTAAACTATAGAGAGATAATTTATCTTCAACCCAAGCTTGATTATTCAAAATTCTTTCCTTCAGAAAGTTCATTAATTTTTTTAGAGAAAAAAATAGAAAATATTAAAACAAATTATAAACACACAGACTCTAAGAATTTTAATATTCGTTTAACTGGAACAGTTCCTATGGAGCAAGATGAATTAAATACTTTAGGAGGTGGTGCAAAAAAAGGAATAACTATTTCTCTAATTTTAGTTTTTATCTTTTTATTATATGCATTCAAAAACTCAATATATCTTTTTGCTAGTTTTTTTACTTTATTAATCGGTTTAATTTGGACAACGTCTTCTGCTTTATTTTTCTTTAACGAATTAAATTTAATATCTATTGCTTTTGCAATACTTTTTATTGGACTGGGCATTGATTTTTCAATCCACTATCTTTTAAGAACATATGAATTTTCTAGTAAAGAAATAAACGATTTCTTATTTTTAACAAATAAAAGTATAACAAATGCATTGTTATTAACTGCAATAGCAATTGCTATTGGTTTCTTTAGTTTTGCATTTACATCTTTTCAAGGATTGGCACAGCTAGGAATTATTGCTGGTACCGGAATGTTCATTTCATTGTTTTTAACTTTATTTTTTTTACCATCTTTTTTAATTTTAATAAAAAAAATTTTTAATAAAAGTTTAGATAAAAAACAAAATAACAACTCAAAAAGTTTTCAATTTGTAAATTTCATGACATTTTTTAAAAATAATAGTAATACTTTTTTTACTATATCTACTATTTTTCTTTTATTTTCTATATTTAACTTAAAAAATATTAAATTTCATAACAATCCTTTAGAATTACGTAATCAACAAAGCACTTCGGTTGCTACAATGAATGAACTAATTAAAGACAGAAGCTTAAACCCAAACAGCGTTGATATTTTAGTAAAAAATATTTCAGAAGGAATTAAATTAAAAAGCAATCTTTCCTTTTCAGACAAAATAAAAGAAGTAAATTTTATTGAAGATCTTGTACCTCAAAATCAAGATGAAAAATTAGAAATAATAAATCAATTCAAAACTTTTTTTCCTGAAATTAAAATGAATGAAGCTGTCATTATTAAAGAAACAAATATAAAAAAAAAAGAGGATGAATTACTAATAAATATAGAAAATAAAATTAATGAAAAATATAAATCTTTAATCAATTTATCATATATAAAAAAATTAAAAGAAAGAAAATTTTCTGAAGATATTTTTTATTTTTTTAGAGAAAATATAAGCAATTTTAATAATAGTTTAAAAGCAGAAAAGATATTAAAAGAAAATATTCCAGAAAGTTTGAAATCTAGGTATGTTGGTATTAATGGAGCAATAAGAATGGAAATTATTCCATTTGAAAATTTAAATAATCAGAGAAATAAGAAAGAATTTGTTGAGTATGTATATAAAAATGCACCCAATGTATCTGGAGGAGCATTTACAACTTATGAAGCAGGAAAAACAATAATTTCTTCTTTTAAAGAAGCTATGACAATTTCTATATTTTTAACTACTTTATTTTTATTTATAACTTTAAGAAATTTAAGAAAAGTTTTTATAGTTTTTATTAATTTAATTGCTGCTTTATTATTTTCTTTATCATTTCTAAGTTTATTTGGTCTAAATCTAAATTTTGCAAACATTATTGCCCTGCCTTTGCTTTTTGGTTTAGGTGCAGCAACTTCAATCCAGACTATTTTAAGAACTGAAAAATTTAAAACATTAGATGATTATTTTAATAGTACAACTCCACGAGCCATTATTTTTAGTTTATTAACAACATTAGGTACTTTTTTTGTTTTATCACTTTCATCACATGTTGGTACTTCAAGTATGGGAAAATTATTAATAATATCTTTATTTTCAATATTTTTAGCAAATTTAACAATTCTAATACCTCTAGAAAAATATTTTTTTAAAAAATGAAAACATTAATAACAGGAGCAACGGGGTTTGTTGGTGCAGCAGTTTTAAGAGAGCTTTTAAAAAAAGGCCACAGAGTAAAGGCGCTTGTAAGAAAATCAAGCGTTCTAGACAATTTAAAAAATTTAAATGTAGAAACTGTAGAAGGTGATTTAAAAGATAGAGATTCACTAAAAAGTTGTCTAAAGGATTGTAAGTATTTATTCCATGTTGCAGCAGATTACAGACTATGGGTCCCAAAACCTGATGAAATTTATCAAAATAATGTAAAGGGAACAGAAAATTTAATGGAGGAGGCAGTAAATTCTGAAATTGAAAAAGTTGTTTACACAAGCAGCGTTGCTGTTTTAGGTAAACCAATAAGTGGAGGGATAGCTAATGAAAAAACACCAGTTAATGAAGATCAGATGATTGGACATTATAAAAAGTCAAAATTTTTAGCTGAAGAAAAAGTAAAAAAATTATATAAAACAAGAAGACTGCCAGTAGTTATAGTAAATCCAGCTGCGCCTGTAGGACCCAGAGATATAAAACCAACGCCTACAGGGAAAATGGTTTTAGACGCAGCAATGAAAAAAATTCCTGCTTATCTTGACACAGGACTTAATATTGTACACGTCAATGATGTAGCAAAAGGACATATGCAGGCTTTTCATAAGGGAAAGCTTGGAGAAAGATATATATTGGGCGGAGAAAATCTAACTTTAAAAGAAATGTTAGAAATAATTTCAACTTTATGTGGAAATACTCCACCTAAAATAAAACTTCCTAGAAAACCCCTTTATCCTATAGGATATATTTTTGAAGTTTTTGCTAGATTATTTAATATTAAATACCCAATTCTAACTGTTGATATGATTAGAATGGCTGAAAAAAAAATGTTTTATTCTAGCGAAAAAGCTAAAAAAGAATTAGATTATAAACATAAATCAGCTAAATCTGCACTAAGAGATGCTATTAAATGGTTTATTGACAACGGTTATTGTAGAAATGTAATTTTAGTTTGATAAAATAAAAAAAATGAAAATTATTTTAGCACAACCCAGAGGTTTTTGCGCAGGCGTAGATAGGGCTATAGATATAGTTAAAGAAGCTCTAAAAATTTACGGACCGCCTGTTTATGTACGACATGAAATTGTTCATAACAAAAGAGTGGTAGAGGATTTAAAACAAAAGGGAGCGGTTTTTGTTGAGGAAATAAAAGAAATTCCGGATGATGCTGTAACAGTTTTTAGCGCACATGGTGTTTCTAGAAGAGTGGAAGATGATGCAAAAAGTAGAAAGTTACCAGTGCTGGATGCAACATGCCCTCTAGTTTTAAAAGTACATAACCAAGGAATAAAATACGCTAAAAAGGGTTATGAAATAATTTTAATTGGACATGAAGGCCACCCTGAAGTCGAAGGTACGCAAGGAAGAATTCCTGGAGGTGTTCATTTAGTATCAACAAAAGAAGATGTAAGGAAATTAAAAGTTAAAGATGAAAATAAATTAGCATATGTAACTCAAACCACGCTTGGCGTTGACGATACTAAAGATGTAATAAAAGAGTTGGAAACGAGATTTCCTAATATTGTAGGCCCTGGTGTTGAAGATATTTGTTACGCAACTACTAATAGACAAGAAGCCGTAAGAGATTTGGCCAAACACGTTGATCTATTACTTGTCGTTGGTTCGCAGAATAGTTCAAATTCTAAAAGATTAGAAGAAATTGGAAGAGAAATAAATATACCTAGCTATTTAATTGATGGTCCTTCAGATATAAACAAAGATTGGTTAAAAAATGTAAAAACAGTTGGTATTACTGCTGGGGCCTCTGCTCCTGAAGCGGTTGTTATGGAAGTAGTTGACGAGCTAAAAAAAATTGAAAAATCAAATGTGAAAGTGATGGATGGTATTAAAGAAAAAGTTGAGTTTAAACTGCCAGCAGGCATAAGATATAAAAAAGATAAAAAGGAGCTGATTGTTTAAATATATGGGAATACCTTTATTACAAAAAGTTAAAGTGGCAAAATATATTTTTGAGCAAAAAATAAAAGGAAATAAAAAATATCCATTAGTTTTAATGTTAGAGCCATTATTCCGTTGTAATTTGGCTTGTGCTGGATGTGGAAAAATAGATTATCCAGATGAAATACTAAATAAGAGAATGTCCGTCAAAGATTGTTTAGATGCTGTAGATGAATGTGGTGCTCCTGTGGTTTCAATACCTGGAGGAGAACCATTGGTACATAAAGAGATTGGTGAAATAGTCAAAGGAATAACCGATAAAGGTAAATTTGTTTATCTTTGTACAAATGCACTTTTACTAGAAAAAAAACTAGATTTATTTAAACCATCACAATATTTAACTTTTTCAATCCACTTAGATGGGTTAGAAAAAGAACATGATCACTCAGTTTGTCGTGGAGGAGTATATACAAAAGTTATTGATGCTATCAAAGTAGCAAAACAAAAAGGCTTTAGATGCAATGTTAATTGCACTTTGTTTCATCAAATGACTCCAAAAAGAACTGCAAAATTTTTTGATTTTGTTACAGATTTAGGAGTTGATGGAATTACTGTATCTCCAGGTTATGCATATGAAAGAGCAGCAGATCAAAAAAATTTTTTAAAAAGAAAAAAAACAAAGAATTTTTTTCGAGATATTTTTAAATTAGGTAAAGGAAAAAAATGGGCTTTTAGCCAATCTTCATTATTTTTAGATTTTCTTGCCGGTAATCAGAATTACAAATGTACTCCATGGGGCAATCCAACTAGAAATATATTTGGATGGCAAAAACCTTGTTATTTGCTTGGTGAGGGATATGTAAAAACTTTTAAAGAATTGATGGAAACAACAGAGTGGGGTAAATATGGAACTGGAAATTATGAAAAATGCGCAGATTGCATGGTTCATTGCGGTTATGAACCAACTGCTGCTGAAGATTCGATTAAAAATCCTTTAAAAACTTTAAAAGTCGCATTGTTTGGTCCGAAAACTGATGGCGAAATGGTGGCTGATATACCATTAAATAATCAAAGGCCAGCAGAATATGTTTTTGAAAAGTTAGTAAGAGATTCTACAAAAAGTATTAAAGAAGAAAAAGAGAGCCAAGAAGAATTAGCTGTAAAATAAAACTAAAGAAGCATGGTCTCCGTAGAGACCATTTTCAAAAAAAAATTATTTAACTTCTTTACCGCTTACTTTACTGATTTTAATTGTTTTAAAATCGCCATCTTTTGTAAGATAAGTAATGTTATAAAGTTTTTCTTTAACATCAAATTTGGCACTTTTTAAAGTAGCAAAATTGTCTTTGCTTCTCGCATCTTGCAATGCTTGAGATATTGAGACAGTTGGTGTTCTTGCTTCAACAGCGTAAGCAGTTGAATTAACAAAAATAGCAATTAATGCTAAAAAAATAAAACTTAATTTTTTCATATAAAATTCCTTTCTAAAAAGTTAATAAAAAAATTATTAATACTTAAATAAGGTATTTTATATTATTACTCAAATTTATTATTTATATGGACTCTATCACTATAATGAATAACTCTATAAGCCAAAAACTTTATTTGCTTTATAACCTTTTTTTATATTCCTATACCTTGAAATTGCTAAATTTGTAAAATACTTAGAGTATCCGTGATATGTAATATAAAATACTTTGGGGAAACCAACAGCATTAAAGGTATTGTCTGTCCATAATTTTTTTTTATCAAAACTTCTTTTTAAAAATTCAATACCTTTCAATATTGAAGGATCATTTACATTTTCTGTAGTAAGTAAACTCAAAATCGCCCAAGATGTTTGACTTGGCATACTATTTATTGAAGGCATTTCCTTTTTTTCTTTCCAATATGTGGCGCAATCTTCTCCCCAACCTCCATCTTCATTTTGTTTACTTTTTATCCACGATATAGATTTTTTTATGTATTTTTCATCCATATTTTCTCCGGAAGCTTTTAAAGCATGTAAAACTGACCAAGTCCCATAGATATAATTTGTACCCCATCTACCAAACCACGATCCATCATCTTCTTGCTCTTTTTTTAAAAATTTCACTCCTTTTTCAATTTTTTCTTTGTACTTATTTTTATCAATTTGACTAAGCATAGAAATACACCTTGCTGAAACATCAGCAGTTGGAGGATCTAGAAGTGCTCCATGATCAGCGAATGGTATATTATTTAAATAATGATAAGTGTTATCTTTATCGAATGCCCCCCAACCCCCATTTTTTGACTGCATTCCAGAAATCCATTCACATGCGACTTGAATTATTTTTTTATTTTTATATCCTGCACGATCTAAAAACATAGCCACAACCGCTGTATCATCTACATCAGGATAAAAGTCATTGTCATATTGAAAGGCCCATCCTCCTGGTATTAGATTTTTATTATTGTGCGCCCAATCACCTTTTAAATTTAAAATTTGTTTTTTTTCCAACCATTTACAAGCTTTCTTAATTGCAGGATTTTTTAAAGTTAAACCTGATTCTAATAGCGATAGTCCGTTCAGACCAGTATCCCAAATTGGAGAAAAACATGGTTGGCAATAACTAAAATCTTTTTTGTGTGTAATTAAATTTTTAACACTTTTTAAAGAAACTTTATATTCTTTTTTAAGACCGAGTAAGTACATAGCTTTAGTACAGTTTGTCATTGCTGGAAAAATAGCACCCAAACCATTAATTCCATTAAGACGATCAACCATAAAAGTTTTAGCTTTATCAATTGCTTCTTTCTTAATATTTTTTGGGATAAAAGGTAATAAAATTTTTAAAACTTTATCAATTATTTTGAATAAATAAAAAAAGAAAAAAGATTGTTTTCCATAATTTATATTTAATTTTTTTTTGTTTTCTAAAAGTTCTTTTATATAAATCCTTTTAGGGTTTTTTGCTTTTGGTTTTTTATCTAAAATTATTAAAAGAGGCACCACAACCGTTCTTGACCAGTATGATATTTTGTTAATGTGAAATGGGAACCATGAAGGTAAAAGCATTATTTCTATAGGCATACAAGGAATTTTTTTCCATGAAATTTGTTCAAATAATGCAAGGCTTATTTTAGTAAAAACATTACAATTTTCAGCTCCTCCTAATTCTAAAATTTTGTCTTTTGCTTTAACCATAAATTTTTCTGATATTTTTTCACCACTAAGTTTTAAAGCATAATATGCTTTTACACTTGTGCTAATATTAGATTCTCCCTTCCAAAATAATGGCCAACCTCCATCAGGATTTTGTTTTTTTTTGATATATGCTGCAAGTTTTTTTTCTAGCTTTTCTTCTTTTAAACCTAAGAAATGATTCATTAATATATATTCGGACGGTATTGTTGTATCAGCTTCTAATTCATATACCCAATGACCATCTTTTTTTTGTTCACTAAGTAGTTTCTTTTTGCAGTGCTCTAAGATTTTGTTTAATTTCATTTAAATTTTTTTTATATAATTAGCCACATTATATCCAGATGTAATTGCACCTTCAATTGTTGCTGGTAATCCAGTATCAATCCAATCACCTGCTAAATAAATATTTTTATATTTAGTATGCATACTTGGTTTTCTAAAAAGTTCTTTAGGACTTTGAACAAATGTTGCCATTTTTTCTCTTATAATTTTATATTTTGGTTTTTCACATGTTTTTAAATTAAATACTTTTTTTACATCTTCCCATACTAAGTTTGAAATATCATTATTATTTAGTGAATTTAGATAATTAGCTGCACTTATAGTAATTGATAATATATTTTTTTTTTTAAATATCCAATCAACCGTTCCTCCAATTACGCCAATAAAAAAAGATCCTTGTCGAATTTTTATTTCTTTATGTTTTTTGCTTAATTTAAAGTGAATATTTAATATACAGTTAGTTTTTTTAGGTGTTTTTAAATTTGGCAAAATTTTCGATGCAATATTTGGAGTTACTGCTAAGACAACGCTTTCATTCTCGCTAATTTTTATAGAGTTATCATTAAACACCATCTCATTTGCTAAATTATTTTTAAATTTAATTTTCTTTAACCTAGCATTAAATTTTATTCTACCACCCTGTTTTAAAATCTTTTTAATTGCAGGATTAATTAAGCTATCTTCAAGAGAATTTTTTACTACAAATGGTTGTAGAGGATTCTTACTAAAGAATAATATTTTTATAATAATTTTTCTTAATAATCTTGCTGATGCCTCATTAGGGTGTGTATTAAGTACTGCAATCGTAAAAGGTTTCCAAAATTTATTATAAATATTAGTATTTTTTTCTAATAGATTTGCAACTGTTTCATTTTTTTTTGCAAAAATTAATTTCAAACTTTTAATAAAATCTAAAATAGAAACATTTTTAGGCCTGCATGAACTAAAAAGAATCCACCATGGTAAAAAAAAAGAAAAAGGTTTAACGTCCCAAACTTCAAGTTTCTTAATATCAAAAAAAGGATAAAAAGTTTTATCATTAGCTATTAGTCTTTCAGTTGCCTTTATTTGTTTTAAATAATTAAAAGTATTTTTATATGCTTTTATTATTAAGTGATTTCCATTATCTAACTTACATTTAAGATCTTTATCTACATAAGATCTACATCTGCCACCTAATAATGAAGTTGCTTCGTAAAGAATAATTTTTTTATTATTTTCTTTTAATAAATTAATAGCACAAGATAACCCGGCTAGTCCCGCACCAATTATGTGTATAGATTTTTTCAATTAGAAAATTATTCCTTTAATAAAAAGATAAAATTTTTCTATTTTTGTTAAATTAACTCTTTCTTCAAAACTATCCCAACCTTTTTTTTTTAACTTTTTTAATAGCAGCTTATAAGTGTTCATCATTAAAATTGCTGATTTTAGATTTTTTTTTTCTGATAATTTTAAATATTTATTTGCAAGTTCAAAATTTTTGTCCGCATATTCTGATAATTTCTCGCATGCTTCTGGAAATTTTTTATCATTTAATATATGTGTTATTTTATTTTTTTTTATTCCTGAACTATTTAATATTTCAATAGGAATATATAATCTGCCCATTTTTTCATCTTGCTTTATATCTCTTAGTATATTTGTTGTTTGTAAAGCATCTGCTAGACGTAGACCAAAATTTTTTGAATTAAAATTATAGCATCCAAAGATTTTTAAACTTATCATTCCTACAGCACCAGCCACTCTATAACAATATAATTTAAAAATATTATTTTTTGGACAAATCATAATATTGTTTATATCCATTTCCACACCTGAAATTATGTCTAAGAAATATTTTTTATCTAATTTGTATTTTTCTATGTAGTATTTTAAATTTCTTCTAAAAGCATTATTCAAATTATCTCTATATATTTCATTAATTTCTTTTTTTAATTTTTTAATCTTTCTTTTTTTTTCTTTTTCTGAATTATTGTTGTCAGCAATTGAATCTGCTTTTTTACAAAAATCATATATTGAAAACATTGCGTCTCTTTTTTCTTTGTTTAAAATTCTTATTCCCCAGTAAAATGAAGATTTTGGATACTTAATTATATTTTTGTTTTTTAACAAGAATTTTAAATTATTAAATAATTAAAAAAAGGTTTTTGCGAAACATTTCATGTAATCAAACTTATTTAAAACTACTTTATTTTTTAATGGATCTTTTTTTTTTAATAATTCAATTAAGCTTTTTGCAATTTCTAAAATAAAAGATGTTTCATTTAATAATTTTTTATTTTTCATTAACTTCTTATTTTTTTCTGCTTGTTTAATTAATTTTTCTGTATGAATTAAAATATCATTTATTGCAAACCTTAAATTTTTTTCAGTGTACCCTTTATTTAACTGATCCAATTTTACATTATGTTTTTTTAGAAAAGTTGAAGGTAAATAAACTCTATCTATGTTTTTATAATCATCTTTACAATCTTGAATATGATTTAAAATTTGAAGCGCAATACATAATGGATCTGAATATTTATAGGTTATACTTTGTTCTTTATGTAGATCTATCACAAATCTTCCAACAGGAACCGCTGAATGTTTGCAGTAATTTATTAGCTCAGACCAATTTTTGTATCTTTTTTTAACTGCATCTTGTTTAAATGCTTTTAATAAATTTAAAGCGTGATTTAAATTAATCTTATTCTCTTTGCATACTTTTTTTAGCTTAAAAACTTTAGAAACTTTTGCTTTGTTACCTTTAATAGCTTCTTTAAATAAATTTAATCTCCTAATTTTTTCTTTTGGATTTAATTTTGGGCTATCAGCAATATCATCAGCTGCTCTTGCAAACTTGTAAAAAACTAATATTTGAGGCCTAATTTCTTTTGAAAGCAACCATGATCCAACAGGAAAATTCTCTTGTTTATGATTTTTTGTTAATGTAGTTTCTATAGTATTCATATATATTAATTTTCATTTCTTTAAAATAACAAAATTATATATTAAAATATTTCTTTTTTTATAATTTTCTAATGATTACTAAATTTCTAAAAATTTTTATTTTAATAGCTTTTATTATTACTAGCTCATGCGGAATAAAAAAACGCTGGGAGGAAAGTGGAGTTTACACCAATCCTCAATCACAAGAATCTACATATATATGGAAAAAAGGAAAACAATATATAGCAATAGTTAAAACAATACCAGTCAAAGGTAGAGATAAAAACAAAACAATACATCCAATTAATATTTCTGTAGATACAATTTCAAATTCATTAGAAAAAATTAATTATGTATTGATTGATAAAAAAGGAAGAAAGAGTGAAAGAAAACCAGTTTTTTCAGAAGCAAATATTGAATTATTAGGTAAAAAAATTCCAGAAGCTTTAAAACAAGCAAATAGAAATCAAGACATATTATTTGAAGTATTTCAATTAAGAAAGAAATGGTTTGTGCTTCCTACAACTGTTGATACAACGGCCGGTTATCTTTTTATAGAAAGAGGAAGAATAAATATTATTTTTGAAAAAATAAATGAAGATTATCAAGGTTATGATTATGATATTAAAAGAGTAATTTCTGGCGATGCTAGCGATGGAGTGTACTCAGGAAAAAATAAAATAGGTAAAGGTTGGGTTGTTTTAACTTCTAAATCGTGGAACTAAATTTAAAAAAATTTTTAATGAAAACTCTTATTTCTTCTTTCTTTATTTTTTTTTTAATATTTTTTCAATTAAAGGCTGATTCATCAATAATATATAAGGATGGTTATAAAAATCCATTAAACGTACTTAATTCTTTTTTATGGAATGAAGATGAAAAAGGAAAAATCGGTCTTATTTCAAGTATACTAGTTAAAAATAGAGATTTAAAAGCTACAGTTCATCCTATTTTAATAGAACCTCATAAAATAAAAATAGCTTTAAATAAAATTAGATATAAAGATGAGGATAAAGAA
Organism: Alphaproteobacteria bacterium MarineAlpha6_Bin4; assembly: GCA_002937775.1. Classification (GTDB taxonomy): domain Bacteria; phylum Pseudomonadota; class Alphaproteobacteria; genus CAYOOR01. Next base: position 24,193 of record PTKO01000004.1, read on the forward strand.
TTAGATGATTTTATTTTTAAAGATGAAAACTTAGAAATTATATCTAAATACGCATCTAAAGGCCTATATTTAGCTAATAAAAAACAAGATGTTATTTTTCAATTTGCGAACAAAGATAACAAAAAAAATATAACTCAAGGAATAATATTTGCACAAAAAAAATCTTTAAATTTTATTTTTTTTCAAATCAATGATTGCCAAACAGAATTTAAAAGTAAAAAAAAATATACCAAAAAAAAAAAAGAATTTTACAAAAATCATCCTAATTTCTCTTTTAAAAAAAAAGAAAGTAAATGTGATAGAAAATCGAAAACAATATCTGTTACATCTAGCGAAGGTATCTATAAACGTAATACCAATAATGATTACTCATGGATAATCTTCACTTCAAAATCTTGGGGAAGTAAGTAATAAAAGTATATTTTGTATATTTGGCATAGTAATTGCTTGATATTTATAAAAGGAGTATTTTATTATGAAGAAAATTATGTTACTTACCTCAGCGGCTTTGTTTGCTAGCAATATTGCATACGCTGCTGAATTAAATCTTTCTCGTGAATCTTTAGAAAAAGCAACAGGCGTAAGCATTGGTTATAATGCTAGCTGGTCATCCCATTATGTTTGGAGAGGAGAAAGTCAAAGTTCAAAAGATATGTCACCTGCTATAGGAGTTGATCTTGGTCATTCTAGTGGGTTGTATTTAGGGGCTTGGACTGGATCTATAACTAATGGTACCCATGGAGCAGAATTTGATGTCTATGCAGGTTATGCTTTTGACCTTGGTCCATTAAGTTTTGATATTGGTGATCTATATTATTTATATCCTGGAGAATCCAACGAAGTTCAGTTTAATGAATATTATTTTTCAGTCGGAACTGAAATCCCTGTCAAAGCAATTGCTGATGATTTTAGTGTATCGCCCTATGTTTATTTAGCATATGCACCTAAGTGGTTTGGAGCAAATACCCCAGATGCTATATATAGTGAATTTGGTATAGAAGCTCCAATTCCTGGAACATCTTTATCATTAGCCTACACTTATGGAAATGTAGATATAGATGATCTAGAAGGAGATGCTGAAAAAGCTAATGATGTTGATAGTTGGGATTATTACTATATAACTTTAGGATTTGGAGATGTGTTAGGATTAGACACTTCTATAACATATCATAATGCACCTGGATATAGTGGTGATGCAGGGCAAGAAGGTTTTTTTATATCACTTGGACACGAATGGTAAGCTTTTTAAAGTCCATATAGATATGGAGAATAAAATTAAAGCTCCAGATTGATGCATTATTGCTATCGGTATGCTTACATATGATAGCAATGTAGCTATCCCAAATATGATTTGAATAAAAACAACTATTAAAAGAATAGTTGCTTTCTTTTTTATATCTAAAGATAAATCATTTAACATTATGCAAATCCAAAAAATAATAGTAAGAAATAAAGTCGTTACTCCTAAAACACGATGATCAAATTGAACTGTTACTGGATTTTCGAAAAAATTTAAAAATTTTGGTTCTAAATACCAAATATCTATTGGAATTAACTTCTCTCCCATAAATGGAAATGTATTATATGTTAGTCCTGCATCTAAGCCAGCAACCATACCACCAGAAAATACAGTAACAACAATTAAACATATCAAAATTAAATTAACAAATCTTAGATTTTTATTTTTTGTAAATATTTTTTTTCTATTTTTTTTTAAATCATAAATACAAAAGGTAATAAATAACAAATATCCATATATAATAAATGCTGTAACTAAATGAAGTGACAATCTATAGTGGCTTACATCTGGCTTGTTTATTAATCCGCTTTTTACCATATACCACCCAAAAAAACCTTGGAGTATAATTAAAGAAAGAATTATAAAAAAATGTTTTATAAATTTTTTGGGTATTAATTTTTTAATTAAAAAAGTTATAAGTGGAATAAAAAAAACTAAAAAAATTAAACGACCCCATATACGATGAATATATTCCATCCAAAAAATAAACTTAAATTGATCTAAATTAATGTTTTTATTTACTAACAAAAATTCTGGATATTTTTTATATTTTTCAAATAAATCTATCCAATCGGTGTCTTTTAAAGGAGGAAGTATGCCTTTAAATATATTCCATTCAACTATTGATAATCCAGATTCAGTTAATCTTGTTAAACCTCCAATAAAAACCATAATAAAAACCAAAGAACAACATATTACTAGCCACCAATAAATATAATTTAAGTTATTAATATTTTTCATAATTTCACAAAAAAAAATGTATATTATATATAATTAACGAAAAAAATATGTAAATAAATAGTTGACAATTTTATCAATTAACTATAATACATTGTTGATAATAAAATAAAATATTATGTTAAAAAAAACAGGTCCAAAAAAAGAAACAATAGTATTACATGCTGGGCATAGAAAAGATGAAACAACTAATGCCGTAGCAGTGCCAATTTATCAATCAACTTCTTATCAATTCAACGATACTGAACATGCTGCTAATTTATTTGCTCTTAAAGAGTTTGGAAATATTTATTCAAGAATAATGAACCCAACATGTGCTGTTTTAGAAGAAAGAATTACTAAATTAGAAGGTGGAGCAGCAGCTCTTGCAGTTTCATCAGGACAAGCTGCATCTATGATGTCTTTACAAAATATTGCGCATGCCGGTGATAATGTTATTAGTTCAACTGATTTATATGGTGGAACTTGGAATTTGTTTAACAACGCCTTATCTACGATGGGAATTGAAGTTAGATTTGTTGACCCCGAAGATCCAGAAAAATTTAGAGATGCCGCAGATAATAAAACCAGAGCAATTTATGCCGAAACATTACCTAACCCAAAATTACAAGTTTTTCCTATTAAAGAAGTATCAGATATTGGTAGAGAACTTGGAATACCTTTAATTATGGATAATACAGCTGCATACGGCTTATGCAGACCTTTTGAACATGGTGCAGCAATTGAAGCTTCTTCATGTACAAAATATATAGGTGGTCATGGAAATTCTATTGGAGGAATAATTGTAGATGGTGGAAATTTTGATTGGGAAAAACAAGGAGACAGATTTCCAATGCTTAATGAACCAGACCCAAATTACCATGGAGCTGTCTGGACTGAAGCTGTCAAACCGTTGGGCCCAATTGCATATATTATTAAAGCGCGAGTTACGTTATTAAGAGATTGCGGACAATGCATGAGTCCATTTAATGCTTATAATTTTATCCAAGGTTTAGAAACTCTTCCTTTGAGAATTGAAAGACATTCACAAAATGCACTTGCAGTTGCAAATTACCTAAACAAACATTCTAAAGTATCTAAAGTTATATATCCTGGTTTGATGTCAGGAAAATTTAGAAAAAGAGCTGATAAATATTTATCTGGCGGATATGGTGGTTTATGCGGATTTGAATTAAAAAACGGTTTAAAATCAGGAAAAAAATTCATTAATAATTTAAAATTATTTTATCACCTAGCTAATATTGGAGATTCAAGAAGTTTAGCAATACATCCAGCTAGCACAACACATTCACAACTCACATCTGATGAACAACTTGCTACAGGTGTAACCCCGGGTTATATTAGATTATCAGTAGGAATTGAGCATATAGACGATATTCTTGAAGATTTAGAACAAGCTTTGAAAAAAGCATAAATATCTGTAATAATTTAAATTAAAAATAATTATGAAAGGTCCTAGCGTTGTTGTAATAGGTTCTGGTCCAAGTGGATTTTATACTGCCGAATCTATTTCAAAAAAATTAAATTCTAACATCGATATAATTGACCGTTTACCAACACCTTTTGGTCTAATTAGAGGAGGAGTTGCGCCTGATCACCAAACAACAAAAAAAATAACTGCTATCTATTCCAAGATAGCAAAAAAGGAACAAGTCAATTTTTTTGGGAATATTGAAATTGGAAAAGATATTTCAATTGATGAAATAAGAAAAATTTATGATGTTGTTGTTTTGGCTATTGGGTCAGAATTAGATAATAAATTAGAAATAAAAGGCTCAAACTTAAAAGGTGTTTATGGTTCAGCGGAATTTGTAGGATGGTACAATGGACATCCAGATTATGTAAGTTTAGAACCAGATTTAAATACTGAGAATGTTGTAGTAGTTGGCAATGGAAATGTTGCTATAGATATTGTAAGAGTTTTATCAAAAACTTCAGAAGAAATGATAAATTCAGATATACCTGAATATGCTTTAAATTCTATTAATAAATCTCCTATAAAAAATTTGTACATGGTAGGTAGAAGAGGACCAATTGAAGCTAAATTTACAAACGTTGAGCTTAGAGAGATGGGAAATTTAAAAAATTGCCTACCAATTGTAAACTTAGATTTACCAAGTAAAGTAGTGGGAAATTATTCAGAAAGAGATCAAAGATTAATTGAAAAAAATTTAGAAACTTTAAAAAGTTTTTCTTTGATTGAAAAAAATAATAAAGAAAAAAAACTAAATTTTAATTTTTTTCAAAAACCGATTGAAATTATTGGTAATGAGAGAGTCGAATCTGTTAATTTTGAAACAACAAAGTTAGAAGGAACTAAATTAAAAAGTACTGGAGAAATTAATAATATTAATTGTGGTTTGATTATATCGGCAATAGGATATAAACCAAAAGAAGTCCCAGGTATAAAAATATCTAATGGAGTAGTTAAAAATAATAATGGAAAAATTGATAAAGGTTTTTATGCAGCCGGTTGGATTAGAAGAGGCCCTACCGGAGTCATTGGGACTAATAAGGCTGATGGCGAATTAGTAGCAGACTTAATTAGCAAAGATTTTAAAGATCAAAACAAGGATGGAAGAAAGTCATTGATTGAGTTAATAAAATCTAAAAATTTAAAGTCAACGTCTTTTGAAAATTGGGAGAAAATTGATTCTTATGAAAAAAAGAATGCAGTAGAACCAGCCCCAAGAAAGAAGATTCTAACTATCAAAGAAATGCTAAATTTATGTAATATATAAATATGGGTATTGATTTCTCAAAAGCAGATCAAATTAACTCTTGGCCTTTTCAAGAAGCCAGGTTAATTAAAAAAAAAATAAATAAGAAACCAGACAAAGGTTATATTTTATTTCAATCTGGTTATGGAGCATCTGGGCTACCACACATAGGAACTTTTGGAGAGGTTACTAGAACCAGAATGATAATGAATGCATTTAGTAAAATTTCTGATATTTCTACAAAATTAATTACTTTTTCTGATGATTATGATGCTTTAAGAAAGGTTCCAGATAATTTACCAAATCAAAAAATGTTAAAGGAAAATTTAGGCAAGCCAGTATCTTCAATACCAGATCCTTTTGGAGAATACGAAACTTTTGCAGAGAATGTTAATAATAAATTAAAAAGTTTTTTAGATAGTTTTGGAATTAAATTTGAGCTCAAAAGTGCAACAGAATTATATAAATCTGGTTTTTTCGACAAATATCTATTAAAGATTTTAAAAAATTATAAAAAAATAAATGATATTGTTTTACCAACAATAGGCCCAGAAAGAAGATCAACTTACAGTCCTATTTTACCAATAAGCCAGAAAACTGGAAAAGTTCTTCAAGTTCCAATAAAAATAGAAAATCAAGAAAAAGGCGAAATAAGTTTTACTGACGAAGATGGAGAAAATTATAAAACCAACATATTAAAAGGTAATTGTAAGTTGCAATGGAAAGTTGATTGGGCAATGAGATGGGATGCACTTGATGTAGATTATGAGTTATATGGCAAAGATTTGGTAGATTCAATAAGGAGCACAACGGAAATTTGTAAATTATTAGGCAAAACCCCACCATTAGGATTTAATTATGAACTTTTCTTAGATGAAAAAGGTGAAAAAATATCTAAAAAAAAAGGAAACGGAATGTCAATTGAAGAATGGATTAAATACGGAACTTCTGAAAGTTTATTATTATTTATGTATTACACTCCAAAAAAAGCAAAAAGATTATATTATGATGTTATTCCGAAGCATGTTGATGAATATCTTAGACATTTAAAACAATTCGATAGCCAAAAAGATATAGAAAAATTAAATAACCCTATAATACATATTCACGCAGATAAAATACCAAAGGCTGAGATTAATATAAGCTTTTCATTAATTTTGAATTTAGTAAGCGCATGTCAAAGCGATGATAAGGATATTATTTGGAATTATATTAAAGAATATTTACCTAATGTTAATCCATCAGATAATCCATATACAGATAAGTTAGTAGAATTTTCTATCCAATATTATAAAGATTTTGTTGAACCAAACAAAAAATATAAAAAACCTTCAGAGGAAGAAAAAAAAGTTCTTGAAGAACTTATTAATATATTAAAGGAATTTAAAGAAAATGTTTCTTCTGAAGAAGTGCAAACAGAAATTTATGAACTTGGAAAGAAATTTAAATATGAATTAAAAGATTGGTTTTTATTTCTTTATGAAATTCTGTTAGGACAAAAAAATGGGCCTAGATTAGGAACATTTGTCTTACTTCTAAGTATTAAAGAAACAATCAAATTAATTGAGAAAAGCTTTTCTAGATAAATGTTATTTAGAGTATTGTTTTGCATAATTCATAATTTTTTCAACCATTGCATGAAGGCCATTTGTTCTACTTGGAGTCAGGTGTACTCCTAAGCCAACTTTATCTATAAATTCAGGTGGATTGTTAATTATATCTTCAGGCGGTCTATCAGAATAGATTCTTAAAAGCATAGCAATTAAACCTCTAGTTATTACTGAGTTGCTATCAGCTTTAAAATTCAAAATATTATTATTTTTTTCTGGCACTAGATACACTTCAGATACACAACCTTCAACTTTAAATTCGTTAGTATGGAATTTATCTGGAAGCATATCTAACTTTTTACCCATATCTATTATATGTTCATATTTTTCTTGCCAATCTTCAAAAAAAGAAAACTCTTCTATAAGATCTTTTTGTTCTTCATTAATTGATTTTTTTTTATTCATAAAAAAATAAGTAAATATTATATATATAAGTAAATAAAATTTGTTTTATAGTTAATAAAATTGTTAGAAAAATTATATAAGAAAATATTTCCTATTTTAAACTTTGTACCTCCTGAGTTAGCGCATAATTTAGCAATAAAATTTTTTTCAAAATATAAAAAAACAATTGAAAAAGATGATCAGATACTTAACAGCAATGTTTGTAATTTACAATTTAGTAATCCAATAGGTTTGGCAGCAGGTTTTGATAAGAATGGAGAAGCTTATAACGGCTTATTAAGTTTAGGTTTTGGATTTGTAGAAATAGGCACGGTTACATTAAATCCTCAGATTGGTAATAAAAAACCCAGAATTTTTAGATTAAAAGAAGATAAAGCAATTATAAACAGATTGGGATTTAACAATGTTGGGGCAGAAAAAGTTTTAAAAAATATAAAAAAAAATGAAGTTAATAGCAAAAGATTGTTAGGAATAAATTTAGGTAAGAATTTGGATAGCATAGAACCTATAGAGGACTACTTAAAATTAATAAAAATTTTTGATAAAAAAGCTAGTTATATAACATTAAATATATCATCACCCAACACTCCTGATTTAAGAGAGTTAGAAAAAAAAAATAATTTAGAAAAATTTGTGAAAAAAGTTTCCTTAGTTAAAAGAAAAAATTCAATAAAATCTCCAATTTTTTTAAAAATAGATCCAGATTTAAATACTAAAGAACTTGGAGATATAGCCGACATTATTCTTAGCTCTTCAATTGATGGTATTATAATTTCCAATACTTCAATCAATAGATCAAATAATTTAATTAATACAAACGCAGGTGAAGTAGGGGGTATAAGTGGTTTACCATTAAAAACAAAATCTAACAAATTACTCAAAGATTTTTATATTCTAACAAATGGAAAAATTCCATTGATAGGAGTTGGTGGTATATCAAATGCAAAAGATGCATATGAACGAATATTAAATGGCGCGTCATTGGTGCAATTGTATACAGCGCTAGTTTACCATGGGCCTTCAATAGTTAATAATATTAAGAAGGAATTAGTATATTTTTTAAAAAAAGATAATTATAAATGTGTTGAACAAGCGATAGGAAAATTAAATAAATTAAAATGATTAAAAAAAAAAATTTTTCAGAAATAGCTAATTTTTATGATTTTTTTTTTTTCGATTTGTATGGAGTTACCCACAATGGAATAAAATTATTCCCTGGGATAGTTCCCATTTTGAAACAAATTAAAGTTTTAAAAAAAAAGGCTATATTTATTTCTAATGCCCCAAGAAGATCTGAAAAAATAAAAAGTTTTTTAAATAAAATAGGGTTAAAAAGAAGTTTATATCTTGATGTATTTAGTTCTGGGGACATAACTTATAAAAATTATTTAACAAAATTAAAAAAAAAAAAAAAATATTATTTTATAGGAGCAAAAAAAGATAATGATTTTTGTAATGGATTAAAAATTATAAAAGAAAAAGAATTAGAAAAATCTGACTTTATTTTAAATTTAGGTGTAAATGATGGTGAAAGATTAGCCGAATATAAAAAAATTTTAAATGAAGCTGCAAAATTATCTTTGTTAATGGTCTGCGTTAATCCAGATTTAGAGGTTATTAGGGGAAAAAAAAAAGAAATTTGCGCAGGTTCATTAGCATTAGAATATAAAAAGTTTGGTGGAAATATTTTATATTTTGGAAAACCACATCTAACAATTTATAAAGAAATTTCTAAAAAATTAAAAATAAAAAGCAAAAAAAAGATTTTAGCTATAGGGGATTCTTTAAGAACTGATATATTGGGTGCTAATAATTATAATATAGATTCTGCATTGGTGTTAAGTGGCATTCACAGTAAAATAAAAGAAATTGAAAAAATTTGTAAAAAAACAAATATATATCCAAAGTTCTTATTTAATGAATTAATGTGGTAGAAATATTTATTAGTTAAATCAGTAATTTATGAATAAAAAGAATAAAAGAAATTATAGCAGTTGGACTCAAATAGCAAAAAAAGAGTTAAAAAATAATAAGTTAGACAAACTATTTTCTAAAACTCCTGATGGTATTGAAATAAAGCCTTTGTATACAATTAATGATTTAAAAAAACTAGATCATATTAATAGCTATCCAGGAATGGAACCTTATATTAGAGGTCCAAAAGCGACGATGTATCCAAATAGACCTTGGACAATTAGACAGTACGCAGGATTTTCTACTGCAGAAGAATCAAATAAATTTTATAAAGATAATATTAAAAGTGGACAAACAGGACTATCAGTAGCTTTTGATTTAGCCACTCATAGAGGCTACGACTCTGACCATCCTAAAGTTTTAGGAGATGTTGGTAAAGCAGGAGTGGCAATAGATACAGTTGATGATATGAAAATTCTTTTTAATGGAATTCCTTTGGAAAAAATGAGTGTTTCTATGACAATGAATGGCGCAGTATTGCCAGTTTTAGCAAATTTTATAGTTGCAGGAGAAGAACAAGGTGTTGCGCAAAATAAATTATCTGGAACTATTCAAAATGATATTTTAAAAGAATTCATGGTAAGAAACACATACATATATCCGCCTGAACCAAGTATGAGAATTGTTTCAGATATAATTGAATACACTTCTAAGCACATGCCAAAATTTAATTCTATATCAATTTCAGGATATCATATGCAAGAAGCAGGATCTACTACGGCTCAGGAATTAGCTTTTACTCTCGCAGACGGGGTTGAGTATGTTAAGTGTGCTTTATCTAAAGGTCTTAAAGTTGACGAATTTGCACCACGTTTATCATTTTTTTTTGCTATTGGAATTGATTTTTTTATGGAAATTGCAAAACTTAGAGGAGCTAGATTGCTTTGGCACAAATTAATGAAACAATTTAAACCAAAAGATCCCAGAAGTTCAATTTTAAGAACTCATTGTCAAACATCTGGCGCAAGTTTAACTGAACAAGACCCCTATAATAATGTTGTTAGAACAACAATAGAAGCAATGGCTTCAGTTTTAGGTGGCACACAATCTTTACACACAAACTCATTTGATGAAGCCTTAGCTCTTCCAACTCCATTTTCAGCAAGAATTGCAAGAAATACACAATTAATTTTAGCTGAAGAAACAGGAATAAATAAGACAATCGACCCTTTTGGAGGAAGTTTTTTTATTGAAAAGTTAACAGATGATTTAGTTAAAGAAGCAGAAAAAATGATTAATGAAATAAATAAAATGGGAGGAATGACCAAGGCCGTTGAAAAAGGTTATCCAAAATTAAAAATTGAAGAAGCTGCAACACTTAAACAAGCTAGAATTGATAACGCAGATGAGGTTGTTGTTGGTGTTAATAAATATCCTCCTGATACAAAAGAAAAAGTGGATATACTTAATATCGATAATACAAAAGTTAGAAAAGAACAAATTGCAAAATTATCAAAAATAAGAAAAAAAAGGAACTCCAAAAAAGTCTTAGCTTCCTTAGAAGCCTTAACTAACGCAGCTAAAAAAGAGCCAAATAAAACAAATTTATTAAAGTACACAATTGATGCTGCTAGAAACAGAGCTTCAGTTGGAGAAATTTCAGATGCATTAGAGACTGTATTTACAAGACACAGAGCTATAATAAGGAGTGTTTCAGGAGTTTATAAATCTGCTTTTGAAGGTAAAGAAGGTTTGAAGGATATAAAAATACAAATAAAAAAATTTGTTTCTAAGTTTGGAAGAAGACCAAGAATGTTAGTTGTTAAACTTGGGCAAGATGGACATGATAGAGGTGCAAAAATTATTGCCACTTCATTTGCTGATATAGGATTTGATGTTGACATAGGTCCTTTATTTCAAACGCCAGATGAAGCTGCGAAGCAAGCGTTGGAAAGTGATGTTCATGTAATTGGTGTATCAAGCCAAGCAGCTGGTCATAAAACATTAGTCCCTGAATTATTAAAAAGTTTAAAGAAACAAGGAAATAAAGATATTTTAGTTGTTTGTGGAGGAGTCATACCTCCTCAGGATTATAAATTTTTAAAAGATAAAGGTGTTGCAGCTATTTACGGACCAGGTACAAATATTCCAAAAGCAGCTGATGATATAATTCAGTTAATTGAAAAAAAGAAAAATATTGCTGCTTAATTTTTACTTTTAATTTTAATAATTTAAATGATAGAAAATTTATATAAAAAAATTTTATTATCTGACAGACTTGCTCTATCAAAAGCAATTACTTTAATAGAATCAACTAAAGTAAAGGATAAAAATAAATCGAGTAAATTAATAAAAAAATTATATAAAAAATCAGGAAAATCATTAAGAATTGGTGTATCTGGACCACCTGGGGTAGGGAAATCTACTTTTATTGAATCACTCGGAATTTTTTTAACTAATAAAAAAAATAAAGTAGCAGTTTTAGCTGTTGATCCATCTTCTAAAAAAAGCGGAGGATCAATTTTAGGAGATAAAACAAGGATGCAAGAGCTATCAGTAAAAAAAAATGCTTTTATTCGCCCATCCCCAAGTGGTGGAGAATTAGGAGGAGTCGCAAGGAGAACAAGAGAAAGTATGGTTTTAGTTGAAGCAGCAGGTTACGAAGTAATTCTTATAGAAACTGTAGGAGTTGGGCAATCAGAAACCGAGGTTGCTGAAATGGTTGATATATTTTTAGTTTTACTTCAACCTTCATCAGGCGACGAATTACAAGGAATAAAAAAGGGAATAATCGAAATTGCAGATATCTTAGTTGTTAATAAAGAAGATGAATTTGAGAATGAAGTTAAACAAACTGTTTCGGATTATAAAAATGCTTTGTCTATAATAAAAAAAGAAAATAATTCATTTACAACTAAAGTGGTTAAATGTTCTGCTTTAAATAGAACTGGCATAGGTGACATATGGAAAATAATTCAAGATTTTAAATCTTTAGGTAATAAAAAAGGATGGATAAAAGAAAAAAGAACAAAGCAATTGGAAAAATGGATGTGGGATGATTTACAAAAGAATTTATTTGAAAATATAAGAAATAATAAAAAATTAGTCTCAGAATTTAATAAATTAAAAAAAAAATTAGCAAAAAATGCTATTTCTCCAACAGAGGCATCTAAAAAAATCTTGCAACATTACACAAAAAATAATAAAAGTTAATTTGATTATTTTAATTATAAAAAAAAAATGACTAAACAATGCGAATTAACCGGGGTAAGAATTTCAATTGGCAATAACGTCAGTCACGCTCACAATAAAACTAAAAGAAATTTTTCTCCTAATTTACAAAAAAAAAAAATTTTTTCAGATATATTAAACCAAATGATAAGACTGAAAATTACTACTAAAGCAATGAAATCAATAGAAATTGCGGGTGGTTTTGACAAATTTATTCTTAAAGTTTCAAATAATAAGCTTTCAAATAAAGCTTTAAAATTAAAAAAAGAAATAAAAAATAAAATTAATAAAGATTCAAAAAAAACTAAAAAAAATAAGTAACCTTTATTTTTTTTTATCAAATAATTCTAAAAAATTTTTAATCATTGTTCCACCCAGTTGGTCTGGATCATTAATGGTTACAGCTTTTTTATAATATTTATTTACATTATGGCCAATTCCAATAGCAATTATTTCAACTTCAGTTTTATTTTCTATAAATTTAATTACTTTTTTTAAATGTTTTTCAAGATAATTAGCTGAGTTAGCAGATATTGTGGAGTCGTCAACTGGAGCACCATCGGAAATTATCATTAAAATTTTTCTTTCTTCATTTCTTTTCCATATTCTACTTAAAGCCCAAAGTAAAGATTCTCCATCTATATTCTCTTTTAAAAGTCCATCTTTAAGCATTAAAGCAAAATTTTGATTTATTTTTTTTAAATTATCTTCTGGTGTTTTATAAATTATGTGGATTAAATCATTAAGTCGTCCAGGGTTATTTGGCATGTCTTTTTCTATCCAATGCTCTCTTGATTTTCCTCCTTTCCATTCTCTTGTAGTAAAACCTAAGACTTCAACCTTTACTGAACAATTCTCAAGTATTTTACTAATAATTTTAGAGCATATTGCTGCTGTTTGTATCGGCTTACCTCTCATTGAACCAGAATTATCTATTAATAAAGTAACAACAGTATCTTTAATTTTTTTTTCCTCAAAATTTTTATATATTTTTTTGTAACTATTATCAGCAATTACTCTTGCTAATTTTGCATTATTAATTTTTCCTTCTTCTAAATCAAAATTCCAAAAACTTTTATTAAATACCAATAATTTATTTTGTAACTTTTTTGCTAATCTTTTAACAGTTAAAGATGTTTCCTTAGAATCTTTTAATAATTGATTATGTAGCTGCAAAAGCTCGTTTCTTTTACAATATTCCTCAGCTCTAACAATTTTATCGAATTTATTTGTATATACTTTATATTTTAAATCTTCATTTAATTTAAAAATAGAATTATTTAAAAAATTGACTTTTTTATTAATTTTATTTTTTTTGTTTTCTATTTTTTCTTTAACTTCTTTTTTTATATTATTAGATTCATTATTAAAAAAAGAACTATTATTTGTTTTTTCTTCAATATTTTTATGTTTTTTTTCTAACTTTTCTTCTTTTTTTTGTTTAATTGTTTTTTTTTCGAATTCATTTTTTTTTTTACAAAATTTATTAATTTTTTTAATTAGTTTTAAAGATTTTTTTGAATACTCATTTTGATTCATTATTTCCTTTTTTAATCCAACTAAGTCTTTGGAGATTATAGGCATTAAAATTGGTTTCCATAGATTCATGAAAGAGTAAGTATTTTTAGGTAGTTTTTCTTTTAAGAAAAATTCAGAAGTTACTAATTTTATTATTTGAGTTATTTGAGAATTATCTCTTTTCTTTATTTTATTGAATTGATTTTTTTTACAAAAAAATTCTATGCTAGCCTTAAGATTATAAGCTATTCCTTTCATATAATATGAACCCAAAGTAATTATTCTTGTTTCTTCTAAAGCATCAAAAATTTCTTCATTTACAATTTCTTTAGGTTTAAAATTTTTATATATTTTAAAATCATGATATTTTAATTTTAACGCTAAAAAATCTGTAACTCCTCTATAGTTTTTAATATTAAAATTTTTTTTTGATAAATCACTGACAGGTAAAAAAATTTTATTCCCCTCAATTTTTGTGATTTTATTATTAAATGAAAAAATAAGATTTTTCTTTTCTGAGATTGATTTAATAGTTGAAGCAATGGATTTGTTAAAGTCTGACATTTTTAACTACTTCTTTTTTAAATTATCTTTTTTATTTTTATCCAAATCTATATTAAACACTCTTTGAAAATATTCAGTAATTATAGGTTTTTCTGTTTCATCACATTTATTTAAAAAAGATACCTTAAAAGAAAAAATTAAATCGTTAAAAATTTTATAATTTTCCGCCCAATTGATAATTGTTCTGGGTGATAAAACTGTTGTTAGATCACCTTGTATAAAACCTTTTCTTACTAATCCAGCTAAAGCAATCATGGATTTTAATTTATCTAATTCATCTTTTCCAAACATTTTAGTTTTTTTAGAAACAATTTCAGTTTCAATTTCAGGCGATAAATAATTTAGAACTGAAATAATATTCCATCTATCCATTTGCCCTTGATTAATTTGGTTAGTTCCATGATATATACCAAGATTATCAGATTGTCCTATTGTATTTGATGTAGCAAATAATCTAAAAGCTGGATGAGGGTCTATTATTTCATTATTATCTAATAATGTAAATTTACCTTCAGATTCCAATATTCTTTGAATTACAAACATTACCTCGGGTTTTCCTGCATCATATTCGTCAAAAACAAGGGCCGCTGGTCTTTTAATAGCCCAAGGTAGCATCCCATCTTTAAATTCTGTAATTTGTTTACCTTTATCAATTTTTATAATATCTTTTCCTACCAAGTCCCCTCTTGTTATATGGCTATCTAGATTTATTCTTATGCATGGCCAATTTAATCTAGCTGCAATTTGCTCTATATGAGTTGTTTTCCCTGTGCCATGATATCCTTGTATCAAAACCCTTTTGTTCAATGAAAAACCACTTAAAATTGATATTGTTGTACTTTCATCAAAAAAATAATTATTATCTATTTTTGGAACCAATGATGTTTTTTTACTAAACGCCGGTATTCTAAAATCTTTTTTAGTACCAAAGACTTGTTTTGATGAAATTTTTATATCAGGTATAAAAGAAGATGATTCTGTTAAAATATTTTCCATAAATTTAGTTTAAATTTTTAACTAAGTTTTTTTTTATTTCTTCAAAAGCTTGATTAATTTCTTTTAATTTTTCTTCATATTTTTTACTACCATTATTTTTATCAGGATGATATTTTTTTACCAATTTTTTATAATTACTTTCAAGTGAATTAATTGTTAAGTTTTCAATTTTGATATCTAAAACTTTTAAAGCATTTTTAATTTTTAAATTTTTTTTATTTATTTTTGATTGATGCTTTTTCTTTTTAAAAAAATCGAAATAATTAGAGAATATTTTTTCGAAATTTCTAAATTTAGCAATCTTTGTTGAAAAATTCCAAGTTGGCCTCCATCCTATAGTGTCTAATTCAATATGTTTTTCCATTTCTTTTTGAGACATATTTTTACAATAATTCCAATTTTTATTGTATGATTTGATATGTTCTTCACAAAACCAAATATAATTTTTTATTTCATCTTTAGATTTAGGAGCTTTGTAAATGCCGGGATTTAAGCAATTTTTTTTGTAACACTTCCTTTTAAAAGAAAATTTTTCTTTTTCAAATAAAATTTTTTTCTTCATAATTACTATTATTTACAATAAAAAATTAAATAACAAGTTTTCATATGGTAAAAGGTAAAATAGAGTTATTAATTAAAAAAAAAATAGAAAATAATTTTCCTAATTCTTATTTTTTTATTGAAAATACTTCAAAAAAACACAAAAACCATAAACAAAATATTAAAGGGGAAGAAACACATTTTGTAATTACGCTAAAAAGCCATAAATTTTCTAAATTAACTATAATTGAAAGACAAAGATATATTATAAATATATTAGGGGATGAAGTTATTAAGAATGTTCATTCTATTTCATTTAAGTTATCTTTGCCAAAAGATAAAAATATTAATTTGTTAAAGGAGTAACTTTAACAAGTTCGATATGATTTTTTTTTGATTTTATTATTTCAAATCTAAAACTATAAAAACTAAATATTTTACCAGGCTCAGGTATTGCTTTTATTTCATGGAATATTAAACCTGCAAGTGTTGATGCATTATTATCTGGCAAATTCCATCCAAATTCTCTATTTATGTCTCTTATAGTTACTTTACCGCTTATAGTAAAAGTTCCATCTTTTGATTTTCTCGCTCCTCTAATCTTAACGTCATGTTCATCTTCTATGTCACCTACAATTTCCTCAATAATATCTTCTAAAGTTATAATTCCCATTAAAGTGCCATATTCATCTACAACAAAAGCCAAATGCCTTTGTTTTTTTTTAAATTCTTGTAATTGATCTAAAACAGAGGTTGTTTCAGGAATAAACCAAGGTTTTTTTGCAATAGTTTTTAAATCTAATTTTTTTTTCTTATTTAAATTTTTTAAAACATCTTTTACATTTAAAATACCTAAAATTTTGTCTGAATTTTTATCATATAATGGAAATCTTGTAAATTGACTACTCAAGACTTTTTTTATATTTTTACTCTCAGGGTCATTTGCATAAACTACTTCTAAATCTTTTCTATGAGTCATAATTTCATTAACTTGTAAATCATCCAAATCAAGTATACCTTGCAGCATATCTTTTTCTTGGGTAGTCCCTTCACTTTTAGCATGTAAATCTATTGCTCCTCTTAATTCATCTTCTGTTGTGCCAATATCCGAACTAATTTGAAATTTTGATAACTTTAAAATTCCATTTGTAAAAAATTGAATTAAATAGGTAAAAGGATATAAAATTTTAACTAAAAATTTAATAGTTGGTGCAATTAAAAGTGAAAATTTTTCTGCTTTATTTATAGCAATAGTTTTAGGAAGAACTTCTCCAAAAATAAGGATTAGTGCAGTCATTATACAAGTTGAGTATATGACAGCCTTTTCGTTATCATTTGAATAGTTGATTATTAAACTTGTAGCCAAAGCTGTAGCCAAAGTATTTACAAGATTATTTCCTAATAAAAGAGTTCCAATTAGTTTCTCCTTCTGAGATTTTAGAAAACTAACAATCTTAGCTTTTGAGTTTTTTTTTTCTAGCTGATGTATTTTTGCCTTTGATGCAGCAGTTAAAGCAGTTTCAGATCCTGAAAAGAAACCAGAAAGTAAAATTAGAAAAAAAATAAATAATATAATTGAAATTGTATATAGATCCATTTTTTACGATATAGATTTTTCCACCGAAATCCTTTTTATTTTATTATATACAAAAGCATTGCCTATATCTTTACATAAAATGAAATTTAATCTACCACTAAGATTTTTCTTATCATAAATCATATTGTTTATAATTTGATTTTTTGAGATTCTAAATTTTTTTAAAAAATTTAAGTCTATAGGCAAACCAAAGTTCAAAAAAATATTTTTTATTTTTTCATAATTATTTAAAGATAAAAATCCTAAAATTAATGATAATTTAGAAGCCATGCAAATTCCTATTGAAACTGCTTCTCCATGTAATAAATTTTTTGAATAATTAGTAGATTTTTCTAAAGAGTGAGCAAAAGTATGCCCTAAATTTAGAATTGCTCTTTTATTTTTTATATCTTTTTCATCCTTTACAATATATTGTTTTTTTATTTCAACACTTCTTTTTATCAATCGGATAATCTCACGTTCATTTTTATTAATAATTTTTTCAACATTTTTATTTAACCAAGTAAAAAATTTTTTGTCATATATAATACTATATTTTATAACTTCAGCATAACCTGAGATTAATTCCCTTTTTGGTAAAGTTGATAAAAAAGTGGTATCACATATAACAATATTAGGTTGATAAAATGTTCCAATTAAATTTTTTCCATAAAAACTATTAACTCCAGTTTTTCCTCCTATAGAACTATCTACTTGAGCTAACAGAGTTGTTGGAAAATGTATCAACTGTACCCCTCTTAAAGCAACGCTTGATAAAAAACCAGAAATATCACCGACTACACCTCCGCCAATAGCTAATATTGCGTCATTTCTAGAAATTTTATTTTTTAATAAAAAATTTAATGCTTTATTTATTGTTTTAATATTTTTTTCTTTTTCTCCTGGAGCTATTATTAAAACTTTTACAACAAAATTTTTTGGAATATTTTTAAGAATTTTATTTAAATGAAACTTTTTAATATTTGTATCTGAAATGATAAATATTTTTTTAGCATCTTTTATAGTAGAAAATATTTTTTTATTACTTTTCTTTAAGACATCTTTTCCAATTAACACTTCATAAGAGTTATCTTTCAAAGTAATTTTTACAGAATCTTTTTTTTTAAATTTCATATTTATTAATAATTTAAATTAAATCCTTAATATATTTTGTTATTCTGCCACAAACTATTGATGGGTTTTGATTTGTTTTCACAGTAAAATTTGCTTTTCTATATATAGGTTTTCTAATCTTTAATATATCAGTTATTAAATTTTTTAAATTTTTTTTTTTATTTTTTAGAAGCAAAGGCCTTTCATTTGAATTTCTACATCTTTTATAAATTAATTCTACATTAGCATCCAGCCATATAGAAATAGTTTTTTTAAGGATAATTTTTTGCAAATTTATATTTAAAAATGCACCTCCGCCAGATGCAATTACGCATGAATTTTTATTTTTTAAAATTTTTAAAATAACTTTCTTTTCTTTATTTCTAAAATATTTTTCTCCATATTTTTCGAAAATTTCTTTAATTCCTAAACCACATTCTTTTTCTATCAAAATATCTGTGTCAACAAAATTTAACCCAAGTTTTTTTGACAAAATTCTTCCTATCGTAGTTTTGCCACTACCCATCATTCCTATTAATACTATTTTTTTTTTCATAATTTAAACTAAAATTAATTTTTTTTTTGATAAAAATTACTCTATGGTAATACTTAATTAATTAAATATATATAATGCTTATAAACAGAAAAAAAAACTTTTTTGAGAGAAGATTAAATATTTTATTGATATTTGTAATTTTAATTCTGTGTGTTTTATTTTTCTTTTTAGAGTGGTTTGTTCCAGTACCAAAAATAAAAGTAGAAAAAAATATAGTAATAGAACAATATAAAAAATAATTTATAAAATTCATAATTAATTTAAATGAAAATTATTCAAAACTTCCTTTTAATTTTTATTTTATTTTTTTTCATTATAAAAGATTCGTTTGCTGGTTTAGGAAATACAACCCTAGGACCTGGAGGAATTAAAAGAGATATAGAAGTTAATGAAATTGAAGAAATTGAAGAAATTGATCAAGAAGAAAAAGATAATGAAAGCTTCAATAATCAAAATTTTGAAACCATCGAATTAAAAAAAATTGATTTAAATACAGTTGGAACTTTAACAGAAAAACAAGGTGGATTAGGCTATGACATGTGGTTAGGAACAGAAAAAAATATAATTTTAAACTATCTTAAAAACCTTCCAATTAATAAAGAATCTGAACTTGCAATTGATTTAATTAGAAAACTTCTTTTGTCGAATGCAGATATAAAAGATTCAAATGGTGATAATGAAATAATTTTGACAAGAATAAATAAATTAATTGAACTTGGTGATTTTGAGAATGCAAAATTATTAATAGATTTAATAATTAGCAATGATGAAAATGAAGAAATTTTGAGGAAACAAACAGAGATAAATTTATCTTTAAGTAATTTTGATTTAGTTTGTTCAAATATTGTAGAAAAAAGAAAAAAGTTTAAAGAAAACTTTTTTTGGTGGAAAGTGGAAATTTTTTGTCAAATACTTAATGATGAATCTAATAAAGCCAACCTATCCTTAACCTTATTAAAAGAAAAAAAAGATTTTAGTGATGAAAATTTTTTTAAAATTATAGATAGTTTAATATATAACGAAGAAATTAAAGATGAAAATTTATTCAATTTAGATCTTTTAAATTTAGCAATGACACGTATTGCTAATATAAATATTAAAGAAGGATATGTTTTAAAAGAAGATCCACTTTTTTTGACTATGATTTATCGAATGCCAAATGTTCCTATAAAGCTAAGAATAGAAGCAATAGAAAAATCAAAAAAACTTTTAAATTTACCAACAGAAACCATTGAAGAAATCTATAATAGTTATGAAATAGATGAAAAGGATAAAAAAATATCTCTCGATGAAGATATTTTATTAGGATATGGGACACAGGCAATATTGTTTCAAATGGCTATTTCTGAAGAAAATGAAGAAAAAAAAGTTAAGATCATAAACAAAGCTTTAGAAATAGCAGCTATAAATGGTAATTTTAAATTAATTTCAAAATTAAATTTGAATTCTTTATTAGAGATTAAGCCATCAACAAAATTAGTATGGTTTGCTAATAATGCAGTTAAATCATTATTAATTTTAAATGAAATAGACGCAGCTATGGAGTGGTACAAAATACTAAAAAACGAAAAAGATAGAAACGTTGAAATTTTTAATAATTTTGCTGAATTGTGGCCAATTATAGAATTGTTCATTTTAAGAGATAAGGGTGATAATAAATACGAAAATGTTACACAGGAAGAAATAATTAAAATATTAAATAAATTTCAGTCTAAAAATGAAAATTTAAACTTTGATACTTTAGGTTTTTATTTACTTGAAGTTTTCGGGGTTAAAATTAATCCAGAAATTTGGCTTATTAACATAGACAAAGAAGAAATAGAGTCAAAAGAATTTCCTAATACTTCTTTAATATCACTATTAAAACTTTCTTCAGAGCAAAAAAGAGTAGGTGAAACCATTTTGTTAATATTAATGAATTTAGAAACAAAAAATTTTAATCAGCTTCATCCTTTCTTCTTGCAAATTGTAATTAGTTCACTAAATCAAATAGGATTGAATGATAAATCTTTTGATTTAGCAATTGAAACATTAATAGATTTATAAATAAAATATGACACAGGAAATAAATTACTTTATTCAAACATTAAATTCTGAAATTGGGGTTCATAAAAATACAATAATTTCTTATAAGTACGATATAAATCAGTTTCATAATTTCATAAATAAAAAAAAAAAAAATTTTAAATCTGTAAATAAGGAAATAATGCTCGATTTTCTTGATAGTTTAAAATTAAAGAATTTAAAAAATAAAACAAAAACAAGAAAAATTTATGCCTTAAAAAGATTTTATAAATTTTTAATGTCAGAAAAAATTATTGAAAAAAACCCAATGGAAAAAATCGATATTCCAAAATCTGAAGATACTTTATCTATTACTTTAACTTCAGATCAAATAGAAAAAATAATTAAATTTGTATCAAAAAAGAATAGTAATTACATAGATATTAGATCTAATTTGATTATTGAACTTTTATATTCTACAGGTATAAGAGTTTCTGAATTAATTTCTATAAAAACAAATAATGTTGATTTAGATAAAAAGAGTATTTTAATTGACCCGCCTGAAAAAGGAAAAAGTAGAAAAGAAAGAGTTGTTTTTTTTGGTGATCAAACAAAAAGGGTAATAGAGAAATACTTAGAATTTAGAAAGATTTATTTTAAAAATAAAGATACTCCTTGGCTATTTCCGTCAAGTAACACAAATGAATTTTTAACTAGAAGAAGAGTTTTACAAATAATGCATAATTTAGCTGATGAAATAAATATAGATAAAGATTTAATGCATCCGCACTCATTTAGACATGCATTTGGAAATCATTTATTAAACTCTGGAGCAGATATCAGAGTAGTGCAAAAATTACTTGGTCATTCAAGTATTATTACAACTCAGAAATATACTGAGCATAGAGATAAACTTATTGAAACTATAGAAAATTTTCACCCTTTAAATAAAAATAATGAAAATATCGTTTAATATTTGTATATTCTATTTTTATTAATTATTAATAATAAGAAAGGAAATTTTAAAATGAGTTTTTTTGAAGTAGAACAAGCAACAACAAGACTAAATAGAAGTGAACTTGCAGTACCCGGCAGTTCTCCAGATTTTTTTGAAAAAGCAGCTAAATCTGACGCAGATGTAATTTTTCTTGATTTAGAAGATGCAGTAGCGCCAGATGATAAAGAAAAAGCAAGAGAAAATATAATACAGGCTCTTAACGATATAGATTGGGGCAATAAAGTTATGTCTGTAAGGATTAATGGATTAGATAC
>PTKO01000040.1 GCA_002937775.1 Alphaproteobacteria bacterium MarineAlpha6_Bin4
TTAGCTTTGGTTTTGTTATAAGAGACCTTGCAATAGCAACAAGTTGTTTTTGACCACCTGAAAGTTGGTGAGGATATATGTTTGAAAAATGAGGTAATTCAATTTTTTTTAGAATATCAAATGTTTCTTTTTGAATTTCTTTAAATTCTTTTTTCTTTGAACCAAAAGAAATATTCTTAAAAACATTTAAATGAGGAAATAGATTTGCTTCTTGGAAAACAAGTCCTATATTTCTTTTTTCTACCGGTGTTGAGAAATTTGGTTTAGAAATTAATTTATCGTTAAAAAAAATTCTTCCAGAATTAATATCATCAAGGCCGGCGATTGCTCTTAATAGTGTTGTTTTACCACATCCTGATGGCCCCACAAGACAAACTACTTTATTTCTAGGAATATCAAAATTAACTTTATCTAAAATTTTTTTTTTATCTTTAACTTGTGATAAATTTTGGATTTTTATATTGTTATTTTTTAGCACTTTTGAATAATAGATTATTAATTCTTGATATAAATATTATGCCTATAATGCATAAAACAACAATAATTAATGAAGGTATTGAAGATTCTACTATTTTTTCTTCAGACGCGTATTCATAAACCTGAATAGCTAAAGTATTAAAATTAAAAGGCCTTAATATAAGAGTAGCAGATAATTCTTTTATAATTTCTATAAAAATTAATATTAAAGATAATAATATGCTTAAAGACATTAACGGTATATGTATATTGAAAAGAATTAAAATAGGTTTTTTTCCTAATACCATAGCGTTATTATCTATATTCTTAGATATTCTGTAAAAACTACTTTCAATATTTGTTTGTGATATAGTAAAAAAACGTACCATGTAAGCAAAACATAATATAAACACGCTTCCTGAAAAAAATGTTTCTACATCCAAATTTAAATTTATTTTAAAAAAATTAACAAAAAAATTATCAAAGTATGTAAAAGGAATTAGTATTCCTATAGCAATTATAGAACCTGGTATGGCATATCCTAAAGATGCCGTCTTAGAAAAAAATGAGTTTAATTTATTATTTTTAATTCTATTTGAGTAATTAATAATTAATGATAAAAAAATTATTGCTAAGGATACAAAAAAAGCAAGTGACACTGTGTTCAACGTATTAATTAATGTATCCTTTAATAAGATAATCTCTAAAGCTTTTATCGAATTTGATAACAAAAAAATGAATGGTATAAAAAAACCTAAAACCACAGGTGTCATGCAAAATATTATTAGGGCTAAGTTGTAAAATTTATTTAAACGTAATAATTTGTTCTTTTTTTTACTATTTGATTTTAAATTTATTCTTTCATTAGAAAAAAATTTTCTTTGTAAAAATAAAATAAAAAAAATAAAAAATAAAAAAAGAATTGCTATTTGAGCGGCTGAATTTATATCACCTAAACCAACCCATGTTTTATAAATACCTGTGGTAAATGTTGTTACACCATAGTATTGAACTGTACCAAAATCATTCAAAGATTCCAATATGGATAGTATAACTCCTCCTATTATTGGAAATATTGCTAATGGTAAAAAAATTTTAAAAAAAATATTAAATTCTTTCAAACCAAGTGTTTTTCCTATCTCTCTATATGTGTTAGAAATTTCTGAAAATGCTGCTCTAGATATAATATAAACATAAGGATATAAAGTTATAGAAAAAATAAATATAACACCCGGTAAAGATTTTATATTAGGAAAATCTATACTATTCAGTATTGAGGTGTTTTCTTTTAAAAAATTATAAGTATCGCCTGAATAATCAAAAATTTCGCCATAAGCAATTGCTGCAATATATGGAGGTATGCTTAATGGCAATAATAAAAAAAGATCAATTATATTTCTAAAAGGAAATTTATATGTTGATATTATCCAAGCGCTAGTAACGCCAAAAAAAACTACTAATAATGATTGAAAAAAGATTATTGATAAAGAATTAAACAAATAATCGTATATTTCATAATTAAAAACTGATCCCCAATCTTTGCTATAATTTGAAATAACATTAAAGATGAGCGAAAAAATTGGAAAAGATAAAAATAAAGTAATAACAAAGGAAAAAATAACCCATCTATTGAAAAAATTCTGAATAAATGAATTTTCTGATAAATTCAAACTAACCTCATTTTTTTTCAATGCCAAGTTGGTTTATTTCTTTTATTGTTGGAAGTTCTTTCAAATCAGTTAGGTTGAAATGTTCAAGAAATTTGTCTGTCGTACCCCAAGTTAATGGTTTACCAGGAGTTTTTCTCCTACCTTTTAATTCAACCCAACCTCTTTCAATTAAAATATCTACAGTACCTTGACTAATATTTCTTGCTCTTACTTTTTCTATTTCACCTTTTGTAACTGGCTGATAATAAGCAATGATTGCAAGAGTTTCAACAGCAGCTTTAGATAATTTTCTTTTTAGATTTTTCTCAATTTTTAGAAAATTTGACATATCAGGAGAAGTACGAAAACCCCACTTACTTTTTACATTATAAATATTAATGCCACGAGATTTATAAAATTCTTTTAATTCCTTGAGAAGTTTTTTTAAATCAAAATTCCTTGGAATATTCTTAATTAAGTCTTTCTCGTCTACTAAATCAGAGTTAGCAAATAAAATTGCTTCTATAATTTTTAGGCAATTATTTTTATCGTTGATCATTTTTTAACTGCTCTTTTTTTTAAATAAATAGGAGCAAAAGCAGCATGTTGTCTAATATTAACATCGCCTTTTTTAACTAATTCTAAAGATGCAGTAAAGTGAGATGCTGTAAATGATTTTCTTATTAAATTGTCTGTCTCATTATTTTTTACTAAACTATCTAATGATATCCATTCATCATTATTTAACTCAAAAACTTTTTTTAAATTTTGCAATGCTTCTTCTACTGAGTACATTTTTTTTAAATTTAATTTAAAGTTTTTTATCTTTTTTCTCGTATCAACATCAACAATATTTTTTAGCAAATCATATAATGAACAATCAAAAGTATATTTTGTTTCTATAAAAGTATTTTTTTCTAAACCATTTTTAAAAAAATCTTTATTTAATTGTGGCCTAGATAAAATTTTTGTACCTGCTTTCCTCATTTCATCTAGTTTTATTAGTTGTTCTCTTAAATTTTCAGCTAAGGTACTAGCTGGTATTTCATTATTTTTTTTTTCCGGTAAAAGAAGTCTTGATTTTAAATATGTTAGCCAAGATGCGATAACAAGAAAATCAGCAACCGTAGTCAAATTTGTATTTTTTATTTTATCTTTAACAAAATTTGAATATTGATCTGCTAGTTCTAAAATTGAGATATGTTTAAGATCTACTTTCTGTTTTTTTGCAAGATCTAATAAAACTTCAATAGGGCCTTCATATCCATCAATATTTAAAACAAAATCGTTCATATTTACTTACTCTATAGACTATGAAAAAGAATATATTCTTTAATTATAAGATTTAATAATTAGTTTTTCTATAATTTTAAAACTAAATTTTAGTATATTAGAATTAAACCAAGTCTTTCAATTTACTTACTTTTTTCAATGTTGAATTTTTAATATAGGGAATCGATGATGTTATTTGCTTCATTTCTTTTAAGTTAGCATTGCAGTGAAGAATAATATCGCACCCCGACTCTAAAATGTTTACTACTCTATGCTTAATCGATCCTTTCAATGCTTTCATGTTAATATCATCAGATATTAACAAACCTTTAAAACCTATTTTCTTTTTTATTATGTTTTTAATAATTTTTTTAGAATAACAAGCTACTTTTTTATCAATTTTGCTATAAATAATATGAGAAACCATAGCAACAACCTCCTTATTCAATTTTTTAAATGGTATAAAATCCTTATTATTTAATGATGATAAATCCAAATCAACTACTGGAGTTGTTTTGTGGCTATCTTTTTTTGACGAACCATGTCCTGGTATATGTTTTATAATTGGCACAACCCTTTTCTTCTTTAAACCTTTACAAAATGACATTCCTAATTCACTAACAATCTTAGGATCATGAGAAAAAGATCTATCTCCTATAACATCATTTGTAAAATTATATTTAACATCTAGAACTGGAGCACAATTCATGTTGATACCTAATTTTTTTAATTCTTGACCAATCATTATAGAATTTATCAAAACATGCTTTTTTGCTTTCCTTATATTATTTTCAGCTATAATTCCAAAAAATTCAGCATTAGGATAAGAATTAAAGTTTGGTTTTTTTAATCTTGCTACACGTCCTCCTTCTTGATCTATCATTATCATCGTGTGTTTGTGAGAGGTGGTTTTTTTTAATTCTTTGGTTAAAGATTTAACTTGATTAGAGTTTTTACAATTTCTTTCAAATAAAATAAACCCCAAAGGATTTGATTTCAAAAAAAATTCTCGCTCTTTTTTGCTTATTTTAAAACCCTTTATTCCAAAAATTACAGGTAAAATTTTTCTAAAAAAATTTTTTTTAGCATTCATTATTTAAAGTACACGAATCTTTTTCAGGATCATCAATAAAATCTTCGGGTGGTGGTAATATTCTATATGGTTTATTATCTGCTTCTATAACTGGTATTTTAGTTTTATCATAATTAAAATTATATTTATCAATATCGATGTAATGCTTAACAAGATAGGCAAACCCTACTAAAACAAAAATTATAATTAAAAATTTTAAAAAATTCACTTTATTTACCTCATGA
>PTKO01000041.1 GCA_002937775.1 Alphaproteobacteria bacterium MarineAlpha6_Bin4
AACTTCTTTAGTTGAGATTCTAACAACACCAAAAAATTCACTTGTTAAGCAATATCAAAAATTGTTTGAAATGGAGAATGTTAAATTAAGTTTCACAAAGGACGCACTATTGAGTGTAGCAGAACATTCTATTCAGAAAAAAACTGGCGCTAGAGGTTTAAGATCAATACTAGAAAACATATTACTTGATACAATGTACAAATTGCCTGTTTTAGAAGGCTTGGAAGAAGTTGTTGTTAATGCAGAAGTTATAAAGCATCAAAGAGAACCTTTGTTAATTTTTACTGATAAAAAGAATAAAGTTGACACTCCAGCGTAATTGTTTTTTATAGTTACATTTGCTATTAAATTAATCTATTATTAAAATTATAAAAATTGAAAAAAATATCTAACAATAATATAGAACTACCATTATTACCGTTAAGAGACATTGTTGTCTTCCCTGGAATGATAACACCATTATTTGTAGGAAGATCTAAATCTATTCAAGCACTTGAAGAAGTTATGAGTAAGGATAAAACAATTTTTATTGCAACACAAAAAGACGCAGAGACAGATGATCCTATGCCAAACGAAATTTATAATGTTGGATGTATTGGAAAAGTAATACAATTATTAAAATTACCTGATGGTACCATTAAAGCATTAATAGAAGCTCAAGATAAAGCGAAAATTATTAAATATAATAAAAATAAAAACTACTATTTAGTTAATATTGAAATATTAAGTAAACCAAAATTAAATAAATCAAAAAAAAATGATGCATTGGTTAGAAGATTGGTTACTAGATTTGGTTCATATGCAAAATTAAATAGAACTGTACCTTCTGAAGCGTATAGCTCTATATCTCAAATAAGTGATACCTATCAGTTTGCAAACACCCTTGCTTCTTACATAGTTTTAAAAATTGAATTAAAACAAAAATTACTTGAAATACCGACAGTCCAAAAACTTTTAGATAAAATTTTAACATATATCGAGAACGAGATAGGAGTTCTTGAAGTTGAAAAAAAAATTAAATCTCGTGTTAGGCAACAAATGGAAAAAACTCAAAGAGAATATTATTTAAATGAACAATTAAAAGCTGTTCAAAAAGAACTTGGAGATCTTGATCATGGAAAAGATGAATTTTCTGAAATAGAGGAAAAAATAAAAAAAATTAAACTTACTAGTGAGGCAAAAGAAAAAGCAGAATCGGAATTAAAAAAATTAAAATCAATGAGTTCCATGTCTGCTGAAGCTTCAGTAGTAAGAAATTATTTAGACTGGCTAATAAGTGTTCCTTGGGATGAAAAATCAAAAATTAATACTGATTTAAAAAAAGCTCAAAATATATTAAATAACGATCACTATGGTCTAGATAAGGTAAAAGAAAGAATTATAGAGTTTCTTGCTGTCCAAAAAAGAGTAGATAAAATTCAGGGACCAATTCTATGTTTTGTTGGCCCACCAGGTGTAGGAAAAACTTCTTTAGGTAAATCAATTGCAAAGGCAACAAGTAGAGAATTTATTAGAGTATCTCTTGGTGGAATAAGAGATGAATCTGAAATACGAGGACATAGAAGAACATATATTGGATCGATGCCAGGAAAAATAGTTCAAGGAATGAAAAAAGCAAAAAAAAGCAATCCATTATTTTTGTTAGATGAGGTTGATAAGATGGGATTTGATTTTAGAGGTGACCCTGCCTCGGCACTTCTTGAAGCATTAGATACTGAACAAAATAATAAATTCAATGATCATTATCTTGAAGTTGATTATGATCTTTCAAACGTGATGTTTATAACTACAGCAAATACATTAAATATTCCGCCTGCGTTATTGGATAGAATGGAAATAATAAGATTGCCTGGATACGTGGAAGATGAAAAAATTGAAATTGCAAAAAAACACTTAATTCCTAAAAACACATCAAACCACGGATTAAAAAAATATGAATGGAAAGTAAGTGATACTGCATTAAAGGAATTAATTAAATATTATACTAGAGAAGCAGGAGTAAGAAATTTAGAAAGAGAAATAACAAATTTAATCAGAAAAGCTATTAGAGAGTTATCAAGTTCAAAGAAAAAAAATATAACAATAATTCCAAAAAATTTAGAAAAATATGCTGGAATAAAGAAATATAGGAAAAATGAATTAGAAGACAAAGATTTAGTTGGTATTACAACAGGACTAGCTTGGACAGAAGTAGGCGGTGAACTTTTATTAATAGAGGCAGTATCCGTAAATGGTAAAGGTAGAATAATAAGTACTGGTAAATTAGGAGAAGTTATGAAGGAATCAGTACGAGCAGCAGAGAGCTATGTCAAATCAAGATCTGATGATTTTGGAATTAATTCAAATTTTTTCAATACTAAAGACATACATGTTCATGTTCCTGAAGGAGCGACTCCAAAAGATGGTCCATCAGCAGGAGTTGCAATGTGTACATCAATTGTATCTGTAATGACAGGTATACCAGTAAAAAGAAATGTTGCTATGACTGGTGAAATAACTTTAAGAGGAAGAGTGTTGCCTATAGGCGGGCTTAAAGAAAAACTTATAGCTGCTAACAGATCAAATATCAAAATTGTACTGATTCCTAAAGAAAACGAAAAGGATCTTACAGAAATTCCAAAAAAATTAATTAAAGGTCTTAAAATTATACCTGTCTCAAATGTTGATGAAGTTCTTAAACATTCATTAACAAAGAAAATATCTCCTATAAGATGGACTAAATTACCAGTTGCAGATAAAAAATCAGCTGGAGACCAACTTATAGTCTAAATGTATAATTTTTATCCACAACATATTTAGAATCTCTATTGACTTTTTATCTTATTTAAAAATAATATTGATGTTAGGTAAGAGGCCGTTGTCTTTTTAGGGAGGAATTATGAACAAAGACGATTTAATCGGTAAAGTTGCTAAAAGTATTGGCGTTTCTAAATCAGATGCAGCTAAATCTGTTGATTCAATCTTTTCAAATATAACAGATAGTTTAAAAAGTGGTAATGATGTAAGATTAGTTGGATTTGGTACTTTCTTAGTTGTAAATAGAGCAGCTACAACTGGAAGAAATCCAAGAACTGGTGAATCAATACAAATACCAGCAAAAAAAGTTCCAAAATTTAGAGCAGGTAAGGCACTAAAGGATTCTGTTAATTAAATTATATTAATCATAAAAAAAGCTAGAAAATATTTTTTCTAGCTTTTTTTTATTTTTAATAAACCTGTAATGTTTTTAATATAAATTACACATATGTTTTTTCATTCCTTTATATATGTAGCTATATC
>PTKO01000042.1 GCA_002937775.1 Alphaproteobacteria bacterium MarineAlpha6_Bin4
GTGAATGGAGCTGGTTTGG
The DNA here is from genome assembly GCA_002937775.1 of Alphaproteobacteria bacterium MarineAlpha6_Bin4. Classification (GTDB taxonomy): domain Bacteria; phylum Pseudomonadota; class Alphaproteobacteria; genus CAYOOR01. Next base: position 20 of record PTKO01000042.1, read on the forward strand.
CTATGGCAACTATGGACATTATAAAACTTTATGGAGAAGAACCTGCAAATTTTTTAGACGTTGGAGGTGGAGCCTCAAAAGAAAAAGTTTCGGCTGCTTTTAAAATAATACTTTCAGATAAAAATGTTAAAGGAATTTTAATTAATATTTTTGGTGGGATTATGAAATGTGATGTATTGGCTCAAGGTGTTGTTGAAGCTGCCAAAGAAAGAAAAATTAATGTTCCGCTCGTTGTTAGATTAGCTGGAACTAATTTTGAAGAAGGTAAAAAGATCCTTCAAAATTCAAATTTAAAAATAATTTCAGCAGACAACCTTGATGGTGCTGCAAAAAAAATAGTTGAGGCAATAAAATAAAAAATATGTCAGTTTTAGTTAATAAAAATACGAAACTAATATGCCAAGGTTTTACAGGTTCACATGGAACTTTTCATTCTGAACAGGCAATTAAATATGGAACTAATCTAGTAGGTGGAGTCACACCAAAAAAAGGTGGCCAAAAACATTTAGATAGACCAGTTTTTAATACTGTGAATGAGGCAAAAAAAGAAACGGGCGCGAATGCATCCATGATTTATGTACCTGCAAAATTTGCCGGATCCGCTATTATTGAAGCAATAGATTCAGAAATTGAACTCATCGTATGTATAACTGAAGGTATTCCCGTATTAGATATGCTTAAAGTGAAAAAAAAATTATCAGAATCAAAAAGCAGATTAATAGGCCCAAATTGTCCAGGAATAATTACACCGGAAGAATGTAAAATAGGAATAATGCCAGGAAATATTCACAAAAAAGGTTCAGTCGGAATTGTTTCAAGGTCAGGAACTTTAACTTATGAAGCTGTAGCACAAACTACTGAGATTGGATTAGGCCAATCAACCTGTATAGGCATTGGAGGAGATCCAATTAATGGAACAAATTTTATTGATTGTTTAGACCTTTTTTTAAATGATGAGGAAACTGAATCAATTCTAATGATTGGCGAAATTGGTGGAACAGATGAAGAAAATGCATCTGAATTTTTAAAAAATCATAAAGTAAAAAAACCTGTTATTGGTTTTATAGCTGGAATTACAGCGCCACCAGGAAGAAGAATGGGTCATGCAGGAGCTATAATTTCAGGTGGAAAAGGTGGAGCCAAAGAGAAAATAAAAAAAATGGAAGAATGTGGTATTACTATCGCTAAATCTCCATCAGAAATAGGAAAAACATTATTTAATCAATTGTCTAATTGAAAAATATATTACAAATAATATAATATTTTAGATAAACCAATGTCATCTCCAAAGAACTTAGAATACAAAAAAACATCATTTTTAAGCAAATCAAACAGCTCGTTTATTGAAGAAATGTATATAAAATACATTGAAAAAGATCCTTCTTTGCCAGCTAGTTGGGAAAATTATTTCAATACTTTAAATGAAGATTTAAATTTAATTACAAAAGAAATTGAAGGACCAATCTGGAAAAAAAATAAAAAAAAAATTACTTCAAAAACAAACATTCAAAGTACTGAAAAAATTGAAAGTACTGAAAATATTGAAAAATATAAAGCTGAATCAATTAAAGCTATAGCATTAATTAGAGCATATAGAATCAGAGGTCATCTTATTGCAAATCTTGATCCACTTGGTTTAATGGAAAGAAAATATCTTCATGAACTACATCCTGAAGATCATGGTTTTAAAAAAGAAGATTATAATAAAAAAATTTTTCTACATTCATATTTAGATAAAGGCTATGGATCAATTAATGAACTAATACCTTTTTTAAAAAAAATTTATTGTTCTACAATTGGAATTGAGTTTATGCATATTTCAGATCCTGTTGAAAAAGTGTGGCTTAGAGAAAGAATGGAAAAAGAAGAAAATCAGTTAAAATTTACTGATAATGGCAGGAAAGCAATTTTAAATAAATTAATACAAGCAGAAGGTTTTGAAAAATTTCTAGCATTAAAATTTGTAGGAACAAAGAGATTTGGTTTAGACGGAGGAGAGTCTCTAATACCAGCTCTTGAACAAATTATTAAAAGGGGCGGTCAATTAGGAGTTAAAGAAGTAAAAATTGGCATGTCACATAGAGGAAGAGTAAATGTTTTAGCTAATTTATTGCAAAAATCTTATAAAAGAATTTTTAACGAGTTTGTTGGAGAATTTGCCAACACCCCAGAAGAATCTGCCGGAGATGTTAAATATCATTTAGGCGCTTCATCAAATAGAGAGTTTGATGGTAATTCGGTACACATAAGTTTAACAGATAATCCTTCACATTTAGAAGCGGTTAATCCTGTTGTTCTAGGACAAACAAGAGCAAAACAATTTTTTCATCAGGATTCGCAAAGAAAAAAAGTAATTCCAATATTAATTCACGGTGATGCAGCATTTGCTGGGCAAGGAATAGTTGCAGAATGTTTTGCAATGTCAGGATTAAAAGGTCATAACACTGGTGGGACAATTCATATTATTGTGAACAATCAGATTGGTTTTACTACAAGTCCAAGATTTGCAAGATCAAGTCCATACCCTTCAGATTTAGGAAAAGTAATTGAGTCTCCTATTTTGCATTGCAATGGAGATGATCCTGAAGCAGTAGTGCATTGTGCGAAAGTTGCAATTGAATTTAGACAAAAGTTTAACAAAGATGTTGTTATAGATATGATTTGTTATCGTAGATTTGGTCACAATGAGGGAGACGAACCTTCTTTTACTCAACCTTTAATGTACAAAAAAATTAAACAACATCCTACAACTTTAAACGTTTATGCAAACAAACTAATAAAAGAGAATGTTATTACTCAAGAAGAATTTAATAAAATGAAAAAAGAATTTAAAGACCTTCTTAACGAACAATTTAAAACTGCAAAGGATTATAAACCAAAAATTGAATGGTATGAAGGAACTTGGAGCAGATACAAACCTGAAAAAGGTAAAGATAGGAGAGGAAAAAGTGGGGTTGATTTAAACAAGCTTATAAAAATTTCTGAAAAAATTAATAATGCACCTCCTGAAATAAATTTGCAT
>PTKO01000043.1 GCA_002937775.1 Alphaproteobacteria bacterium MarineAlpha6_Bin4
GAATATTAATTACAAACCTAGGAACCCCGGACAAGCCACAAAAAAAAGAACTAAAAATTTACTTAAAAGAATTTCTTTCCGACCCAAGAGTAATTGAGGTGCCTAAATTAATATGGCAGATAATACTGAGAGCAATAATCTTAAATCTAAGACCTAAAAAGGTGGCAAAATTATATAAATCAATCTGGCAAAAAGAAGGAGGCCCGCTTTTAACAATGTTATTAAAGCAAAAAAAAGGAATAGAAAAAATTTTAAAAAAGAAAAAAAAAAATATAAAAATTGAAATAGGGATGAGATATGGAAACCCTAATATTAAGCTAGGATTAGAAAAATTAAGGAAGCATAGTTGCCGCAAAATTTTAATACTTCCACTATACCCACAATATTGTGCCGCAACAACTGGTAGCACTTTTGATAAAGTTACAGAAATTTTAAGAAAATGGCGGTGGATACCAGAAGTGAGATTTATAAATAATTATTTTGAAGAACCACTTTACATTGATTGTTTAATTGAAAGTATTAAAGAAAGTAGAAGAAAATTTGGTAAACCACAGAAATTAATTTTTAGTTACCACGGAATACCAAAAAAATATTTGTTAAAAGGAGACCCTTACTATTGTTTTTGTCAGAAAACGACCAGATTAGTTATAGAAAAAATGAAATTAAAAAAAAATGATTATTTAACAACTTTTCAATCAAGGTTTGGACCTGATGAATGGCTCCAACCATATACTGATAAAACTCTTGAAGAGTTACCAAAAAAAGGAATAAAAAAAATACAGATTATATCTCCGGGTTTTAGTTCTGACTGTTTAGAAACATTAGAAGAGCTGGGTGTGGAAAATAAAGAAATTTTTATTTCCTCAGGGGGGGAAAGCTACAACTATATAAAATGTTTGAATGATAAACAACAACACTTAAAAATGTTAAGTTTGCTTATAATGAATCATATAAAAGGATGGCAACAAAATAAATAGCACATGCAGGGTCTTAACAATTTTTTGGTTAATAATTATAATTTAATTAAAGCGCTTCATGTAATTTCAATGGTAGCGTGGATGGCAGCAATTTTATATTTACCAAGACTTTTTGTTTACCACACAAAAGTAGAAATAAAGTCAAAAACCTCTGAAATGTTCAAAGTAATGGAATATAGGTTACAAAAATTTATTATGAACCCAGCAATGGTACTAACAATTTTTTTTGGTGTTCTTTTATTAAGTATTGAGGGAACCGTTGAATGGAATAAAAAATGGATATATTTTAAGCTTTTATTTGTTTTTTTTATGCTTGTGGTTCATCACTTATTAGCAAAATACAGAATTAAATTTTTTTTAGATAAAAACAATCGCTCTGAAAAATACTTTAAAATACTAAACGAAGTACCAACTTTATTACTAATTATAATAATTTTGCTTGTTTATCTAAAACCTTTTTAAGTATTGACATTATAAAATTTAATTATTATATAGTAATTTCTACTGATTAAATCTTATTAAAAATCACATATAATTTTGGATCTTTTTTTAAAATAATATATTGGCATCAAACAAAGTAAACTTACATGATTTAAAAATAATGCCGCCTCACGAGCTTTTAGCATATGCTGAAAAGACTGGAGTCGATAATCCAAGTGCTTTAAAAAAACAAAACATGCTTTTTGCAATTTTAAAATCTCTAGCCGAAAAAAACATAGTAATTGAAGGTGGAGGTGTATTAGAAACATTACAAGATGGCTTTGGTTTTCTTAGATCACCAGAATCAAATTATTTGCCTGGACCAGATGATATTTATGTTAGCCCTAGTCAAGTACGTAAATTTAATTTAAGGACTGGTGATAATGTAGAAGGCGAAATAAGGTCGCCTAAAGATTCCGAAAGATATTTTGCACTCTTAAAAGTTAATTCAACCAATGATATAGACCCAGAGAAAAAAAGGCATATTATTAATTTTGATAATTTGACGCCTCTTTATCCAGAAGATAAATTAAAATTAGAAATAGAAGATAGTAAGGCAAAAGATCTAACACCTAGAGTAATTGATGTTATTGCACCAATAGGAAAAGGACAAAGGGCAATGATAGTTTCTCCCCCAAAAGCAGGAAAGACTGTTATGCTTCAAAATATTGCTAACTCAATTACAAAAAACCACCCAGAAGCAATTGTCATTGTTTTACTTATTGATGAGCGACCAGAAGAGGTTACTGATATGCAAAGAAATGTAAAAGGAGAAGTTGTTAGTTCAACTTTTGATGAACCAGCATCGAGGCACGTTCAAGTAGCAGATATGGTTATATCTAAAGCAAAAAGACTTACAGAAAATGGAAAAGATGTTGTAATACTTTTAGATTCTATTACTCGAATGGCAAGAGCTTATAATACCGTTATTCCAAGCTCAGGAAAAGTCTTAACGGGTGGGGTTGATTCAAATGCTTTACAAAGACCTAAAAGATTTTTTGGTGCAGCTAGAAACATAGAAAAAGGGGG
>PTKO01000005.1 GCA_002937775.1 Alphaproteobacteria bacterium MarineAlpha6_Bin4
CCATTTCTATTAATTTTTTAGAAGACAAGTTCCTATATACAATCGAAGGGTTTAATCCTAGTTCTTCAATTTGGTATGTAAATTTACTTGTTATATTTGTTTTTGAATCTTTCACGCTTAAAATATTTTTTTTACCATTATTCTTATACTCATAAATTACAGGAACGCAAGGGGGAATATGAATATTAAATATATTTTTTTCTGTATATTCTCCAGTTGCTATACGAAATGCACGTAAAGCATTACCATGGGCTACACAAAGAACATTTTTTCCTTTTTTTAGTAATGCAAGTATTGTTTTATTAAAAAAAGGTTTTACTCTTTCTAAAACATCTTCAAGACTTTCCCCTTTTGGAGGCTTAATTCTAAAACTTCTTCTCCATTCTAAAACTTTTTTTTCTCCATGGGTTTTAACTAACTCGTCTTTATACTTTCCTGACAAATCTCCATAGTCCCTTTCATTTAAAGCTGAAACTTTAATAATTTTTTTTTTACTTGATGATTCTAAGTTGTTAATTACAAATCTCGCTGTTTCAATACTTCTATTTAATTTGCTTGAATAAACTTGGTCGACATTTATACCCATTTTTTTTAGTTCTGTTCCAGCTTTTTTTGCTTGCTTAATACCTTTTCTTGTTAATGGGACATCTATACCACCTGTGAATCTATTTTGAAGATTCCAAATACTTTGGCCATGGCGCATTAAAATTAAAATAGACATTCAGTAATTAAAGTTTATATAAATAAAAAATGTATTATATTTGATGTATAGTAATTAGTTTATTTTATTAAAAAAAATAATTATATAAAAAAAAATTGAAAATAAAATTTAAAAAATTTCTTTTATACACCTTTTTTCTTATCACTCCTCATTTCATTTATTCTGCTGATCAAGAGATAAGTGAATATGATTACTTAAAATTTTTAGGAGAATCTATTGAAAAAATTAAAAAAGATTATGTAGAACATATAGATAATCAGGAAATTGTAGAATCGGCTATAAATGGAATTCTTTCTTCATTAGACCCGCATTCAAGTTTTTTAAATGCAAAAAGTTTAGATGATATGAAAATTCAAACTAAAGGAGAGTTTGGGGGATTGGGAATTGAAGTTACAATGGAAAACGGTTTCGTTAAAGTTATATCACCAATAGATAGCACTCCTGCTTATAAAGCAGGAATTAAGTCAGGTGATTATATAACTCATTTAGATAAAAAATCAGTTATCGGTCTTAGTTTAGATGAGGCAGTAAATAAAATGAGAGGCCCTGTAGGATCAAAATTAAAAGTCACAATAGGAAGAGCAAACAAGGAGCCTTTTGATTTAGTAATAAAAAGAGATATAATAAAAATTACTAGTGTTAGATCTAGACTAGAAAAGGATGTTGGCTATGTCAGAATAACTACATTTTCAGAACAAACAAATAAATCAACTAAAGAAGCTATTAAAAAATTAAGCAAAAACAATAACTTAAAAGGCTTTGTATTAGATCTTAGAAATAACCCCGGTGGACTACTTGAACAAGCAGTCGCAATATCAGATCTTTTTTTAGAAAAAGGTGAAATAGTTTCAACAAGAGGTAGAGATTCAAATAATCCAGAAAAATATAAAGCTAAGCCAGGAGATATAATTAAAGGATTACCACTTGTAGTTTTAATTAATGGCGGATCGGCTTCTGCTTCAGAAATTGTTGCTGGCGCCTTACAAGATCATAAAAGAGCTATTGTTCTTGGAACAAAATCATTTGGTAAAGGATCTGTGCAAACTATAATTCCAGTAAATCCTTTTGGCGCATTAAGAATGACAACTGCAAAATACTTCACACCTTCAGGAAAATCTATTCAAAAAAAAGGTATTTCTCCTGATATTGTTGTAAGTGAAGCAAAAATTGAAAAAATAGATGAGGTAAATGGTAATAGAGAATCAGATCTTAAAGGAGCATTAGATAATCCTTCTCAAAAATCAGATGAAGAAATAAATAATAATAAGGATGCGGAATCTTTAGAGGACTTTCAATTATCTAGAGCTTTGGACTTGGTAAGAGGAATTTCTTTATATAATAAAAAATTAGCTACAAATTAAAAATCAAAAAAAATGATAAATATTAATTCTTACCGAGTCGGAGTAGGGATTTTACTTTTTAATGAAAAAAAAAAAATCTTTGTTGGTAAAAGAATAGATTTTAAAAGTGAAGCATGGCAAATGCCTCAGGGAGGAATTACTAAAGGTGAAAAATTAAAAGATGCGGCTTATAGAGAGCTTTACGAAGAAACTGGAATAAAAAAAGCAAAAATAATTTTTGAAAGCAAAAAATGGTACAAATATAGCATACCTAAATATATAAAAAAAAAATTATGGAAAGGCAAATATTTAGGTCAAAAACAGAAATGGTTCTTAATGAAATTTAAAGGTGATGAAAAAAAAGATATAAATTTAAATATTCATAAAGCTGAATTTTGTGATTGGAAGTGGGTTAATATTGAAGATTTAGAAAAAATAATTGTTCCGTTTAAAAAAAAAATGTATAAAGAAATTGTTAAAGAATTTAAAAATAAAATAAAAAAAATTACTTAAGTATTTCAATTATTGTATTTGCTTCTTCAATTTTTTTTTCAAAAAATATAATTTCACTCTCAACCTTTGTTTGGTTTTTTAATTTTTCGTATTCGGAAATACTGTCTTTATAGTTATTTAATTTAAAATCATTTACGTCAAATGCAGTCTCACTTAAAACAATCAATTGATTATTACTAAATTCTGCAAACCCGCTGTATATAAAGAAACTTTTATCAATTTTGTTATTTTTGTATGTATTTAACACGCCTGGTCTAATTTGTGAAATTAAATTACTATGGTTTGGTAAAATTCCAAAATCTCCTTCTTCACCTGGTACTACTACCATATCAAAATCTCCAGATATTAAATTTTTACTTGGAGTAATTAAATCAAAAAGAAAGTTTTTATCCATTATTCTTCTTTCGAAATTTTCTTAGATTTTTCTAATGCTTCATCAATAGTTCCAACCATATAAAAAGCGGATTCAGGAATGTTGTCATGCTCTCCATCAACTATGCTTTTAAATCCTTTTATAGTATCTTCTAACTTAACAAATTTACCTGGAGTTCCAGTAAATACCTCTGCAACAAAAAATGGTTGTGATAAAAATCTTTGAATCTTTCTTGCTCTTGAAACAGTTAACTTATCTTCCTCTGAAAGTTCATCCATTCCCAAAATTGCAATTATATCTTGCAATGATTTGTATGATTGCAAAACCTCTTGAACTCTTCTAGCCACTTGGTAGTGCTCTTCTCCAACTATTGTTGGATCTAAAATTCTAGATGTTGAATCTAGCGGATCTACTGCAGGGTAAATTCCTAATTCAGCAAGAGATCTGCTTAAAACAGTTGTGGCATCAAGATGAGCAAAAGATGTAGCGGGAGCAGGGTCAGTTAAATCATCTGCAGGAACATAAATAGCTTGTACGCTGGTAATAGATCCTTTTTTTGTAGTTGTAATTCTTTCTTGTAAAGCACCCATATCAGTAGATAAAGTTGGTTGATATCCAACTGCAGAAGGTATTCTACCTAATAAAGCAGAAACTTCTGAGCCAGCTTGTGTAAATCTAAAAATATTATCTACTAAAAGCAAAACATCTTGTCCCTCTTTATCTCTAAAATGTTCTGCTAATGTAAGACCAGTTAACCCAACTCTTGCCCTAGCTCCAGGTGGTTCATTCATTTGACCATATACAAGAGCAACTTTTGATTTTTTTCCTTTAATATCTATAACTCCACCTTCAATCATTTCATTATACAAATCATTACCTTCTCTGGTTCTTTCTCCTACACCAGCAAAAACGGAAAAGCCTCCGTGTTCTCTTGCAATATTATTAATAAATTCCATTAAAATAACTGTTTTACCTACTCCTGCTCCACCAAATAATCCAACTTTTCCCCCTTTAGAATATGGAGCAAGCAAATCTACAACTTTAATACCCGTAACTAAAATTTCAGTTTCAGTAGATTGTTCTACAAATTCTGGTGCTGGTTGATGTATAGATGCTGTGGTTTTGGATTTAATTGGGCCTCTTTTATCAACTGGTTCTCCAACAACATTTAAAATTCTACCTAGTGTTTCCTTGCCAACTGGAACTGAAATAGGATTTCCAGTATCAATGACCTCTTGACCTCTAACAAGACCATCTGTTGTATCCATAGCAATAGTTCTAACTGAATTTTCACCAAGATGTTGTGCAACTTCTAAAACTAATTTTGAACCTTCATGCTGTAATTCAAGTGCATTTAAAATTGCAGGTAAATCTTTTTCAAAACTAACGTCAACAACGGCCCCTGTAACTTGTGTAATTATTCCAATATTTTTTTTTGCCATATTAAACTGCCTCAGCTCCTGAAATAACTTCAATTAATTCTTTAGTAATTTGTGCTTGCCTTGATCTATTATAGTTCAAAGTAAGTGAATCAATTAATTCACCAGCATTTCTTGTTGCATTATCCATAGCTGTCATTCTTGCTCCCTGCTCTCCAGCAGCATTTTCTAATAAACCACTAAAAATTTGAATAGCAACATTTTGTGGCACTAGATTTTTTAAAACTTCTTCTTCCTCAGGTTCATAATCATATATCGCGTCATCTTTTTTCGAAATATCCTGACCATCTTCTAATACTGGTATAATTTGTTTTAGCTGTGCCTCTTGTTTAATAGCAGATTTAAATAAAGAAAAAAAAATATGTGCAATATCAAATTCCTCATTTTCATACATTAACAAAATTTTATTCGAAATTTTTGCAGCAAATTCGTAATCAATTTTTTTTTGTCCTGAAATAGGAATAGAATCTATAATTAAATCATTAAACTCTCTTTTTAAATGATCTTGTCCTTTCTTTCCTACACAAAGTATTTTTACTATTTTATTTGAATTTAATAAATTTTTAATTTTATTTTTTGCTAACTTTGTTATAGCTGTGTTAAAACCACCACATAACCCTCTATCGGATGTCATAATTATTATTAAATGATTTTTATTATTTTCTTTTCCTTTAATAATTGCCGGAGCATTCTCCATATTTACGTTTGAAGTAACATTATCTATAATTGTTTGCATTTTATTTACATATGGTCTTGAAGATTCTGCTTCTGTTTGGGCTTTTTTTAATCTTGCTCCAGCTACTAACTTCATTGCTGAAGTAATTTTTTTTGTTGATTGAACACTATTAATTCTATCTCTTAACTCTTTTAAATTTGCCATAATATAAAATTATTTATCCTCCTCATCTTTATCTTTTGAAGATTCATCTTTTTTTGATTCTTCTTCATCTTTTTTATCTTCAATTACAAGTTCTTCTTTCTTATAGGAGCTTAAAAAAGATTTAATAACATCATGCAACTGTTTTTCTGTTGATTCTTTAACTTCTTGATCTTTTTTAATTGTTTCTAATAATTTTTTTTGTTTATTTCTGCAATGCTCTATTAAATTATTTTCAAATTGATTAACATATTCAACTTTAACTTTATCTAGATAGCCGTTTACACCTGCAAAAATAGAAACTACTTGTTCTTCAACTGGGACTGGTTTGTATTGTGGTTGTTTCAAAACTTGGGTTAATCTTGCACCTCTGTTTAATAATTGTTGGGTTGCAACATCTAAATCAGAACCAAATTGTGCAAATGCCTCCATTTCTCTATATTGTGCTAATTCTAACTTTATACTTCCAGCTACTTGTTTCATCGATTTTAATTGTGCTGCTGATCCAACTCTACTAACAGACAATCCTACATTAATTGCAGGTCTTATTCCTTTATAAAAAAGATCTGTTTCTAAAAATATTTGGCCATCAGTAATAGATATAACATTCGTCGGTATATAAGCCGATACATCATTTGCTTGGGTTTCTATTATTGGCAATGCAGTTAAAGAGCCCCCTCCATCCTTGTCGCTCATTTTCGCTGCTCTTTCTAACAACCTAGAATGTAAATAAAATACATCTCCTGGATATGCTTCTCTTCCTGGGGGTCTTCTTAATAGAAGTGACATTTGTCTATATGCAACTGCTTGTTTTGATAAATCATCATAAATTATCAAAGCGTGCATACCATTATCTCTAAAATATTCACCCATAGCACAACCGGTATATGGAGCTAAAAATTGTAAAGGTGCAGGGTCTGATGCAGTTGCTGAAACAATAATAGTATATTTTAATGCATCATTATCTTCTAGAATTTTTACTATTTGAGCAACACTAGATTTCTTTTGTCCTACAGCAACATAAATACAATATAATTTTTTCTTTTCATCTTTTCCTTCATTTATTTCTTTTTGATTAATAATTGTATCAATGGCAACCGCTGTTTTACCTGTTTGTCTATCACCAATTATTAATTCTCTTTGTCCTCTTCCTACCGGTATTAAAGTATCAATCGCTTTTATACCAGTTTGAACAGGTTCATGAACTGATTTCCTTTGAATTATACCTGGTGCTTTAACTTCAAGACGACTTTTTTCTTTAGATTTTATATTACCTTTTCCATCTATTGGGTTTCCTAAACCATCTACAACTCTTCCTAATAATGCTTTCCCGATAGGGACTTCAAGAATTTTTTTTGTCCTTTTTACTACATCGCCTTCTTTAATATTTCTATCATCTCCAAAGATAACAGCTCCTACATTGTCTTGTTCCAAATTTAGAGCCATTCCTTTAATTCCTCCTGGAAATTCAATCATTTCTCCAGCTTGCACATTCTCCAAGCCATGGACTCTTGCAATACCATCGCCTACTGATAAAACTTGTCCAACTTCAGACACATCTTGTTTTAAATCTAGACTTTTAATTTGCTTCTTTAAAATATTTGATATTTCAGAGGATTTTATATTCATAATTTTTTTTTAAAATAAATATTATCTTAATGAATTTATAATTTTATCAAGTTTAGATTTCAATGATAAGTCTATCATCGTACTTCCAAGTTTAACAATGCAGCCTGAGACTATACTTTTATCTTCAACAAAGTTAATTTTTGCTTTTTTTTTTAAATCAGACTTTAATTTTTTTTCTATTTCACTTTCTTCTTTTTTAGTAATTTTATTTGGTAATATTACATCTATTTTAAACACATCTTTATCCTTAGATGAAACATCATTATAAGAATCATAAATTGTTTTAAGTAAATTTAATCTTTTATTAAAAGATAATAAAAATAGAAAATTTTCAGTTAATTTATCTACTTTTAAAATTTTAGAAATTAATTTTAATATTTCTTGGTGCTTTTTTGGAGAAATAAGTGGAGAAGAAATTATTTTTTTGAAATCTTGGTTATTATCAATAAGCGAATTTATTAATGATAAATCTTTTTTTATTATGCTCTCTTTTTTTTGTTCTAGCCCAAGCTCATATAAAGCTTTTACATATCTACGAGATAATTCATTATTGCCAGTACTTATCATTTTTTAAAAAAAAAAAAAATTTATGAATACATTACACGGGTTTTTAGTTCTTGCAAGATTGAAAATATAAATAAAAAAAGTAGTTAAGAAAAACTATATGGGTCAACATCAATTGATATTTTTAAACCGAATGGTACCTTTATCTTACTTAACCATGAACCTACAAAGCTTTGAACATTTTTATTTCTTTCACATCTTATTATAAACCTTTTTCTATGTCGCCCTCGGATATAGGATATATAAGGTGCTGCTGGACCTAAAACTTCAAATTCATTTGTTTGACGTATATTTATCTGCAATTTTTTACAAAAGTTATTAAGCACTCTTTCATTTTTAGAAATTAATATCAAAGAGCATAGTTTTTTAAACGGTGGTAATCCAGAAATTTTCCTTACATTTAACTCTTCATCAAAAAAACCATTAATATTAAATTCTTTTATATTTTTTAAAATTGGGTTTTCTGCCATTGTTGATTGTATTAAAACTTTTCCAGATAACTTTGAGCGTCCAGAACGGCCTGAGACTTGGGTAAGTAATTGGAAAGTTTTTTCAGCAGCTCTCAAATCTCCTCCTATAAAACCAAAATCTGCATCTACTACTACAACTAATGTCAGCTTCGGGAAATGGTGGCCTTTGGCAAGTATTTGAGTTCCAACCACAATATCAATTTTTTTGCTCTCAAACTTTCTTAGAATCTCTTCTCCTTTTTCTTTTTTTTGCATTACATCGCTAGTAAGTATTTCAATATTTGACTTTTTATTATTATTTTTTATTTCCTCATATATTTTTTCGACTCCTGGTCCGTAAACAAAAAAATTACAATCTTTTCCATCATTTTCTCCACAAATTTTTTTATTATTTTTAAGTAATTTTTTATATCCACAATGATGGCAAATTAAATTGTTAACCTTTTTATGAAAAACTAAACCAGCATCACAATTAGGGCATAATATTTTTTTGTAGTGAGAATTACAAAAAACGTACGGAGCAAAACCTCTTCTGTTTAAAAAAATCAATGCTTGGTTTCCTAAGTTGATTGTTTTTTTTACTTCCTTATGTATTTCATCTGATAACCACATACCCTTTTCAGGAGGATTCTTTATTAAATCAATAATTTTAATTTCCGGGAGCCCTGCTTTACCGTATCTTTTTTTAAGTTTAACTACCCCATACTTTTTCTCTAATATATTTAACTTTGTTTCTATAGATAATGTTGCTGAAGATAGAATAATTGGAATATTTGAAATCTTTGCTCTAACAATTCCCATATCTCTAGCATTATATATAACTCCTTCCTCTTGTTTATAACTTTGGTCATGTTCTTCATCAATAATAATTAAACCCAAATTTTTAAAAGGTAAAAAAAGAGCAGATCTAGCGCCAACAACAACTTGAATATTCCCTTCAAGAATAGTTTTCCAAATTTTAATTTTTTCACTCACTTTAACATCTGAATGCCATAATAATGGACTTGCATTAAATCTTTTTCTAAATCTATCAAACCATTGAGTTGTCATTGATATTTCTGGTAATAAAACTAAAACCTGCCTTTTCTCCATCAAACACTTGCTTATTGCTTCAAAATAAACTTCTGTTTTACCTGAACCCGCAACTCCGTCGATAGCTATTGATGAAAACTTTTTACTATTTATTTTGTTAAAAATATAATTTTTTGCATCTTTTTGTTCTTTAGTTAATAAAGGTTTGTTTTTTAAAAGATTTATAAAAGGTTTCTTAATTTTTTCTATTTCTTTTTTCCTATTAAAAATTTGCTTAACACTTAAACAAAGCTTTAATGTTGCTCCTAGAGAGTTCATTGTATATTTTGAAACCCAATTAACAAAATCTATGTTTTGTTTATTTAAAGGAAATAAATTTAATTTTTTTTCAATATTTCTAATTTTTTTTAAAGGTATCTTTTTTTTATTATTATTTTTATTTTCCCAAATACAGCCTGTGACAATCTTGTTTTTAAAAGGCACTAAAACAAAACTACCTATATCCAATTTATCTTCAATATCACACAAATATTGAAATGTCTGGTTAAATGGTAGTGGGATTAAAACATTAATTATTTTTTTTTCCAATTTTTTTAACTAAACAATTTAGAGTTTATTCTTTATAATAGTTAATATCTTTTTAATTCTTATAAAATTTTTTATAAAATTTAATGGAATTTTTTGTAGATACTGCAGATATTAACGAAATTAAACGTATTAATAATATGGGTATACTAGATGGGGTTACGACTAATCCATCTTTAGTAGCAAAATCAAATAAGAATTTTAAACAACTAATCAAAGAAATTTGTAAAGTTGTAAATGGCCCGGTTAGTGCAGAAGTTACAGCAACTAAATTTGAAGAAATGTACAAAGAAGGTATAAAATTATCAAAAATAGCAAAAAATGTGGTAGTAAAAGTTCCTTTGACTGTAGATGGTATTATTACATGTAAAAAGTTATCAAAAAAAAATATAGGTGTTAACGTAACTTTGTGTTTTTCTTCAAATCAAGCAATTTTAGCTGCTAAGGCTGGTGCTAAATATATATCGCCATTTATAGGAAGGCTTGATGATGTTGGAAAGAATGGTGTTAGTTTGATTGAAGAAATAAAAAAAATATATTCGAATTATAAAAATTTTAAAACTAAAATTTTAGCCGCATCAATTAGAAGTACAAAACATATTGAACAAGTTGCTATAGCTGGTGCAGATGTAGCAACAGTCCCACCAAAACTACTTGAAGAAATGTTTAAGCATCCTTTGACAAATAAAGGACTAAAAATGTTTTTAGAAGATTGGAAAAAAACAAAACAAAAAATATTATAAAAAATTTATCGTTTTTATCTAAAATCACACCAAATTATATAAATGGAAGAAAAAATTTATAGAAATATAAAAAATTCTAAAAGTATTTTAAATTATAATATTCCTGACAAAACCATAAAAAAATATTTGTCTAGTTGGTTAAGATATTTGCAAACAGAAAAAGAATTTTCAGAAAACACTGTACTTGCCTATGAAAAAGATTTTAGAGACTTCATAGAATTTTGGGGTTGGTATATTAATAACAAAAATATCGTTTTAATATCTTTGTCTGAAGTTAAAGAATATTGTTTGAAAAAAAAAATTATAACTGAAAAAATTATAAACGAACTTAAGAAAAAATTAGAATTAGAAAAAAAAGATAAAAAAAAAAAAATAAAAGAAGAAGAAATATATTTTGAAACTAGAGCTTACTTATTAAATCTTATTAAAAAACTTTGTTTCGATAAAAAAAAAATAGATTTATCATATAAAAGCAATGGACGTGATAAAGGTCTTTTTGAATTAGAACATCACAATATAAGTAAATACTTAAGATTTCTTGATTTATTTAACCTAAAATTTACAACTAGAAAAAGAATAATTGCTTCTATTAAAAGTTTTTATACGTATTTATTTAAACAAGATGAATTTGAAAATCTGAAACTTGACAAAGATATAAGAATTGAATTAAAGGGAACTAAAGAAGATGTCTCTTTGCCAAGACCAATAAAATTTAATTTAATTGAAAAAATTATAAACGAATTTAAAAAAAGTAATCAAGAAAACTGGATAAAAAAAAGAAATATAGCTTTGGTTAAATTTGCATATGGTTGTGGTTTAAGAATACAGGAAATGTTATCAATAAACTTTGAAATGATACCTAAAAACCAAACAAAAGTAGAAATAGAAATTTTAGGGAAAGGAAATAAAGTGCGTAAAGTTCCTATAATTTCTAAAGTTCTACAAAGTATTTATGAATATATAAATTCATGTCCTTTTAATTTTAAAAGTGATAGTCCTTTATTCTTAGGAAAAAATAAAAAAAGATTAAATCCTAGAATTTTTCAAAGAGATTTGGCTGAGATTCGTAAAAAATTAAATTTAGATAACAATGTAACACCACATGCTCTTAGGCATAGTTTTGCAACTCATATGTTAGAAGGAGGTGCGGAAATAAGAGTTATTCAAAAATTGTTAGGACATCGTTCTATAAAATCAACTCAGGCTTATACTGAAGTTACTGAAGAACATATGAAAAAAGTTCGTGAAAAATTTCATAAAGAATTTTAAATAAGTTTTTTTGCAACTTTTAAAACATCAGAAACACTATTTACTGATTTAATAAATTCTTTTTTTTCATCTTTTTTTAAATTTATTTCAACAATTTTTTCAGCACCATTTGCTCCCAAAACAACAGGAACTCCTACGTAAATACCTTTTACTCCATATTGACCTCTCAAATAAGCAGAACAAGGAATAATTTTTTTTTGATCTCTTAAATAACATTCAACCATTTCGACTGCTGATGCTGCTGGTGAATAATATGCAGATGTTCCCATATATGTGATTATTTCTCCCCCACATGTTCTAATTCTTTTGACAATTTCATTCACTTTTTGTCTAGTAATTTTTTTCATTTTTATCATATCTTCAAGTGGGATTCCTGAAATTGTTGTATGTCTTAAAAGTGCAACCATATCATCTCCATGCCCGCCTAAAACTGAAGAGGAAACATCTTGTACTGAAAAACCAAGTGCTTCTGCCAGATGAAATTTAAATCTAGATGTGTCTAAAACTCCTGCCATTCCAACTACATGTGAATGTGGGATTCCTGTTATTTTTTGTAAAGCCCAAGTCATAACATCTAAAGGATTTGTGACAACAATTACAAAACTTTTTGGACTATATTTTTTTATAGCTCTACCAACATCTTTCATAACTTTTAAATTTATTTCCACTAAATCATCTCTGCTCATTCCTGCTTTTCTAGGTACTCCTGCAGTTACAACAATAACTTCTGAATCTTTAATTTGTTTTAGTGATGTTGTTCCAGTAATTTTTCTATTACATTGAAGCACAGGGAGCGAATGTGAAATATCTAAAGCTTTTCCTTTTGCTACACCTTTTGCTATATCAACTAAAACTACATCTCCTAAATTCTTTATCGCTGTTAACAAAGCAATAGTCCCGCCTATATTTCCTGCTCCGATTAATGAAATTTTTGTTCCCATATTTTTTAAACTTTTTTCATTTCTAATTTTATTTTAGCTGCTGGAGCTGACTGCGTTATAGATCCAACAGAAATAAAATTTACACCAATTCTAGAAATTTTTTCAATATTTTGCAAATTTACACCCCCAGAAACTTCTATTTTTGCCCTTTTTCCAATGATTTTACTAGCTTTTTTTAGTTCTTTTAAATTCATATTATCTAACAAAATGTGCTTTATTTTTAAAAAAATAGCTTCTTTAACCTGATTTAAATTATCACATTCGATAATTAAATTTTTCTTTTTGTTTTTATCAATTTTCTTTATTTTTTCAGAAATATTTGATTCTAAAATTAAATGGTTATCTTTTAACATAAATCTATCGGCCAAATTAAATCTATGATTTTTTGCTCCGCCTAATCGAGTTGCATATTTTTCTAAATTTCTTATACCTGGAGTTGTTTTTCTTGTATCTAATAATATTGTATTAGAAGTTTTAATTTTTTTACAAAATTTTGAGGTTAAAGTGCTTATTCCTGACAAATGTTGCAATAAATTTAAAGCCGTTCTTTCGATTGACAAAATATCTCTAGCATTTCCTTCTATAATAAGAAATTTTGTTTTCCTTTTTATTCTTTTTCCATCTTTTAATTTAAATATTATTTTTAATTTTTTACATTTTCTTTTAAAAATATCTATGACTATGCTATTACCAGCAAGAATTATATCATCCTCTGCTACAAAGTTTGCTCTAGCATTCTGATTTTTTTTAATAAAAAATTTTGATGTTATATCTTTGTTAAATTTATCTTCATTAAGAAATGTCTGAATATAATCAGATATTTCTTTATTGCTTAGTTTCATTTGAAAATTTTTTTTAATTGTTTGTCATCTTAAGCATGCGCTTAAGTGGTTTTTTTGCTTTGATCATGAGTGTTTTACTTAAATGAATACCTGGTTTAGAATTTTTCAAAGCTAAATATATTTTTTCCATTGTGTTTAATGCCATATAAGGACATCTGTTACAAGAACAATTCCCATCTGCCCCAGGAACTTCTATAAAAATTTTATCAGGGTTTCTTTTTTTCATTTGGTGCATAACGTTTGGTTCGGTACCGATAATAAACTCTTTTTCTTTTGACTGAGAAACAAATTTTATTAAAGATGATGTAGATCCAATGTGTTCGGCATGTTTTAATATAGCTTCTGGGCACTCTGGGTGTGCAATAAATAAAGCGTTAGGATTTTCGGCTTTTAAACTTAAAAGCTCCCTTTCTGAAAATTGTATATGTACTATACATGTGCCATCCCAAAGAAGCATATTTCTATTAGTGATTTTATTTAAATATGCACCTAAATGTTTATCAGGGGCAAAAATTATTGGTTTAGATTTTGGAATTTTATCAATAATTTCTTTTGCATTTGATGACGTTACCACAATATCTGATAATGCTTTAATTTCAGCAGAACAATTTATATAAGTTATGGCTAAATGATTTTTGTTTTTTATTCGAAATTTCTTAAACTCCTCTGGCTGACAAGATTGTTCTAATGTACAACCAGCATCTATATCTGGCAAAAGAACCTCTTTATCTGGACTTAAGATTTTTGCAACTTCAGCCATAAATTTTACTCCACAAAAAACTATAGTATCAGCATCTGTGTTAGCTGCTTTTCTTGATAAATCCAAAGAATCACCAACATAATCTGCCAGATCTTGTATGTCACTTGATTGATAAACATGTGCTAAAATAACTGCTTTTTTTAATTTTTTTAATCTTTGTATTTCAAAAGCATAATCTATGTTAGATAGATTTTTTTTAACATCTTGTCGATTAAGTTTTAAAATATTCCTTAACATAACAACATTTTTTTAATTATAATAAATATCTAACATTTGAGGTTATAAAAGCAATGGATGAAAAAACTTTTAATTTAGAAATTAGAAAATTTCTAAAAAACTTTGGTATTACTGCACAAAGCGAAATTGAAAAAAAGGTAAGAGAATCATTATCAGATGGTTCTATAAAAGAAGATGAAATTTTAGAGGTTGAGGCTAACTTGAACATTGGAAAAATAAATTTAAACCATAAAATTTCAGGAACTATAAAATTAAATTAAATTAATTTTTATTAAAAGCTACCTTTTTTTTTATCTCTGCAATTGCTTTTGCAGGATTAAGCCCCTTAGGACATGAATTCGTACAGTTCATAATTGTATGACATCTAAAAAGAGACATAGAATTATTAAGTTGTTTTAATCTGTCAGAAGTAGAATCGTCTCTTGAATCCATAACCCAACGATAAGCAGAAAGCAACGTAGCTGGCCCTAAATAATCATTCTTTTTTTTTTGTCCGTTCCACCAATAACTAGGGCAGCTGGTTGAACAACAAAAACACATTATACATTCAATTAGGCCGTCTAGTTTAGACCTATCCTTCTGTGATTGAATTCTTTCGCTATTATTTCTTGGTTTAGAATTAGATTTTAACCATGGAGTTATTGAATTATATTGTTTATATGCATTTTTCAAATCTGGTACCAGGTCCTTAATTACCGGCATATGAGGTAGTGGATAAATATTAATATCTCCCGAAATATCTTTTAAGGATTTTGTACACGCTAGAGTATTTACTCCATTTATATTCATTGAACAACTGCCACAAATTCCTTCTCTACATGATTTTCTAAAAGTAAGCGATGGATCTATATCATCTTTTATAGCTATTAATGCATCTAGTACCATTTGGCCAGATTTGCTATCATCTAAATAGAATGTATCCATCTTCGGGTTTTCTTTTTTTTCTGGATTAAACCTATATATGTTAAATCTTTTACCAACAGGTTTATTATGTGTTTTACCTTTATCAATTTTAGAATTTTTTGGTAAATGAAACTGCACCATAATAATTAATATAACATTTGGTTCTTATTAGTAAACTCTTGCCTTTGGTGGAAAAGATTTAACCTCGTTAGTTAATGGTTCTAATTTTACAGGTCTATAAGTTATATCAGTTTTTCCTTCATTATTAATTTCTGTTAAGGTGTGCTTCATCCAATTCTTGTCATCCCGGTTTGGAAAATCCTCTCTTGAGTGAGCTCCTCTGCTTTCTTTTCTATTTAAAGCTGAAACAATAGCAACCAAACTTTGAGATAAAAGATTATCAAATTCCAGAGTTTCAACTAGATCTGTATTCCAAATTAAAGACTTATCAGTTGTTTTTATATTCGATTTAGATTTAAAACATTTTTCAAGTTTCAATTTTCCTTCCATCAACAATTTATTATTTCGAAAAACAGAACAATATTTTTGCATTGTTTTTTGCATATCCTTTCTAAGTTCTGAGGTAGAAATTGTTCCTTTAGCATTCCTAAAGAAATCCAATCTACTTAAGGCTTTATCTAAAGATTTTTTATCAATTTTTTTCATTTTATTTTTTTTCTTTATAATTTTTTTACATCTCTCTGCTGCAGCTCTTCCAAAAACAATTAAGTCTAGCAAAGAATTGGATCCTAGCCTATTAGCACCATGGACTGAAACACAAGCAGCTTCTCCTATAGCCATTAGTCCGGGAACAACTTCCTGAGAACCTGACGGATTAGATTTGACAACCTCTGCATGTATATTCGTTGGGATACCACCCATGTTATAATGTACTGTTGGAATAACAGGGATTGGTTTTTTTGATACATCGACTCCAGAAAATATTTTAGCAGTTTCCGAAATACCTGGTAACTTCTCATTTAAAATTTTTTTATCAATATCTTCCAGATGAAGTAGCACGTGGTCATTTTCTTCTCCTACTCCTCGACCCTCAACTATTTCTTGCGTTATTGCTCTACTTACAACATCTCTGCTAGCCAAGTCCTTTGCTGATGGAGCATATCTTTCCATAAATTTTTCTCCTTTAGAATTAGTTAAATACCCTCCTTCTCCCCTAGCACCTTCGGTAATTAAGCAACCTGCTGTATAAATACCTGTTGGGTGAAATTGAATAAACTCCATATCTTGCAATGGAATACCAGCTCTTAACACCATCGCGTTTCCATCTCCGGTACAAGTATGAGCAGATGTTGCTGACATGTAAGCTCTTCCCCAACCACCAGTTGCCATTAAAGTAATATGTGATTTAAAAATATGTAGTGATCCATCTTCTAAGCACCATGCCAATACTCCTGCACAAGAACCGTTCTTACTCATCAAAATATCTAAAACTACATATTCAATATAAAATTTGACTTTGTTTTTAATAGATTGTTGGTACAAAGTATGAAGAATTGCATGTCCAGTCCTATCAGCTGCAGCACAAGTTCTTTGTGCTTGTTCTTTACCATAATGCTTAGACATTCCTCCAAATGCCCTTTGATAAATTTTTCCATTTTCTGTTCTTGAAAATGGAACTCCATAATTTTCTAACTCAATAACCGAGTTCATTGCTTCTTTACACATATATTCTATTGCATCCTGATCTCCCAACCAATCAGACCCTTTTACTGTATCATACATATGCCATCTCCAATTATCTTCTCCGACATTTCCTAAAGCTGCTGAAATTCCACCTTGTGCTGCAACTGTATGACTTCTAGTTGGGAACACTTTAGTAATACAAGCAGTTTTTAATCCTTTGGCGGCAACTCCCATACAAGCTCTTAAACCTGATCCCCCAGCTCCAATAACTAGAACGTCAAATTTGTGTTTATGAAGCTTATAAGATTTTTTCATACAATTTTGCTATAAATATTCCACGCAGAAATTACTGATATAAAAATTAATAAAAAACTTATCATTTTTAATAAAGTAGAAATTATTTTTTTTCTTTTTTTTGATTGCACATAATCTTCAAAAATATTTAACATTCCTAAAGTAGAATGATGCACAACAACTAAAAAAAATATTATAAATAAAATTAGATTTATTGGAGTTTTAATCCAGCTATTAAAATCTTTTGTAAAAGCAATCGGTAATTTTTGAAAAGAAAAAACTATCACAACAAATATTAATATCATTAATAAAGCTGAAATTCTTTGCCAAATCCAATGACTTAAACCATCTTTACTAAAACCAAACGAAAAAAATTTTCTTAAAAAATTAAACACTAAAAAAACCAGATATAGATATTTATAGTTAAAGTTAAAAAAATTATTACAAAACCAGTTAAATAAACATTTTTAATATTAAACCCATATCCAAAATCCCAAATTATGTGTCTTAATCCATTTAACAAGTGATATGTAAATGATAATGATATAAAAAAAAGAACAACTTGGCCTAAGTGTGAAAATAAAAAGTTATTTAAAATAATTTTTAGGTTGCTATTAAATGCTGTACAAAAAAGCCAAAGGGAAACTAAAAATGTTGATAAATATAAAATAACTCCTGTAAATCTATGAGAGATAGATAAAATTGAAGTTATCTGCGGCTTGTAAATTTGTAAATGCGGTGATAAAGGTCTATTTTTGTTTTTCATTATTTGATTTTTTTTGGAATTAAAACCCAATAATCAATTTCTAATACTACATTTTCATTATATTCTTTTTCTTTATTTTTATATAAAGGAAAATCTTTACAAAAATTATCTTTAACACCAACTGACTTCAATCTTAAAGCTCCTAGATTTTTATTATTTTTTAATTCTTTTTTATCTAAAATTTCACTCCATGCATAAATGGTATTTCCTGCAACTGAAGGTGAAACGTGTTTTCCATTATTAATAGCTAAAATTTTAAAAGCATTACTTAGGCCATTAAAAGAAAGCATCCTCACTAAACTAATTACATGGCCTCCGTAAACAATTCTTTTTCCAAGTCTTCCATTTTTTTCTGTATGTTCATTAAAATGAACTTTTGCAGTATTTTGATATAATCTAGTTGCTGTCATATGATCTGCTTCTTCTATTGTCATGCCATCTATATGATCAATTTTTTCTCCTATTTCATAATCATCCCATAAATATTTTGAACCGCTTTCATCAAAATCATATTTGGACATGTCTAATTTTTCAGGGTAGCTTAAATCTTCTACGCTTACTTCATTTTTAAGTTCTGGTATAACTGTTTTAGGAGCATTGCTTGAATCATCTCTTTTATTAACCATTACCCATCTGATATAATCAAGGACAGTTTCATTTTTTTGATTTTTACCAACAGAATTTACCCATACAATCCCTGTTTTTTTATTAGAATTTTCTTTAACGCCTAAAACTTTTGAAGTAGTTTTTATCGTATCTCCTACATAGACTGGATTTATAAATTTGCAAGAAGCATATCCGAGATTGGCAGGAGAATTTAAAGATATATCAGGTACTGTTTTTCCAAATACCATATTAAAAGTTAAAATATCATCAATTGGTGCTTGTTTAAACCCGATTTTCCTAGCAAATTCATTTGATGAATGTAAAACAAACCTTGATCCTAACAATCCTATAAATAAAGATACATCGCCTGAAGAAATTGTCCTAGGAGTAGAATGTTTTAATTCTTGACCAACAAAAAAATCTTCAAAGAAATTTCCAGAATTTGTTTTATTTTTCATTTTTTAATACTTTCATTTTTAATAATTCTTCACCAATTTGTATTGCATTTAAAGCTGCGCCCTTCCTCAAATTATCTGCCACAATCCATAAAGATATACCATTTTTTATTGTTTTATCTTTTCTTATTCTACTAACATAAACTTTGTCTTCACCTGCGCATTCTTCTGGTGTTACATATCCTTCATCTTGTCTAAAATCTATTACTGAAACACCGGGGGTTTTTTTTAGAGTTTCTCTTAATTTATCTTCCGAAATTTCTTTTTCGAATTCAATATTTACAGACTCTCCATGCCCAATAAACACTGGTACTCTAACACAAGTTGCAGAAACTTTTATACTTTTATCTAAAATTTTTTGCGTTTCAACTTCCATTTTCCATTCCTCTTTTGTTTGTCCATCATCTAAGAATTTATCTATATGTGGGATCACATTAAAAGCTATTTGTTTAGTAAAAAATTTTTTCTTAATTTGATTATTTGCGAAAATATCCTTTGTTTGCTCAAATAATTCATCCATTTGTTCTCTACCTGCACCAGAAGTAGATTGATAAGTTGAAACTATAACTCTTTTTATTTTAAATAAATCATGAAGTGGTTTCAAAACCATTACCATTTGAATAGTTGAACAATTAGGATTTGCTATTATGTTTTTTTTTATTTTTTTTAGATCTTGATTGTTAACTTCTGGAACTACTAAAGGGATATCAGGGTCCATTCTAAAATAAGATGAATTATCTATTACAATACATCCAGATTTTGCAGCCTTAGGTGCAAATTCTGAAGCTGCTTTTGAACCTGCAGAAGAAAAAGCCAAACCGCACTTGTTAAAATTAAATTTACTTAAATCTTGAACGCTTATTTCTTTTTTATTAAATAACAATTTTTTTCCTTCTGATTTAGAAGAAGCAAGTAAAAATAACTCTTCAATTGGAAACTTTCTTTCTTCTAGTATTGAAATAAATTCTCTTCCAACATTTCCTGTGGCGCCTAATATTGAAACTTTAATACCCATTTTTAAAAATTTTTTTCTATCTCCTTTGTAATTAAGTCTCCCATTTCTTTAGTTCCAACTTTTTTTGATTCTTTATCCATTATATCTTCTGTTCTAAAACCATTATCTAAAACTTTTTTAACCGATTTATCAATGATTTTAGATAAATTTTGATTATTGAATGAATAAAAAACCATCATAGAAAAACTTAATATTGTAGCAATTGGATTTGCTATATTTTTTCCAGCAATATCAGGAGCACTTCCATGAACTGGCTCATAAAGCCCTGACGAATAATTTCCGTTATTAATTTTACCAAGAGAAGCAGATGGTAACATGCCAAGAGATCCGGTTAGCATTGCAGCGGCGTCAGATAACAAATCTCCAAATAAATTATCAGTAAGAATAATATCAAATTGTTTTGGATTTCTTATAAGTTGCATTGCGCAATTATCAGCATACATATGTTTTAAATCAATATTTGGATATTTAATCTTTCCTAATTTTTCAACTTCTTCTTTCCAAAGTTTTCCACTTTCCATAACATTTGATTTTTCAACTGAAGTTAAAATTTTTTTTCTTTTTTTTGCTAGTTCAAAAGCTACTTGCGCAACTCTTTTTATTTCATCTGTTGTATAAACTTGCGTGTTTATTCCTCTTCTTTGACCATTTCCCAAATCTTCTATACCTCTTGGTTTGCCAAAGTAAACTCCACCTGTCAACTCTCTAACAATTAGTATGTCTAAACCTTTTATAATTTCAGGCTTCAAACTAGATGCATGAATAAGAGGATCAAAAGATATAGCTGGTCTTAAATTAGCAAATAATTCTAAATCGCTTCTAAGTCTTAACAATCCTTGCTCTGGTCTTTTATCAAATGGCAAATTATCCCATTTTGGCCCTCCTACTGCTCCTAAAAGAACAGCGTCAGATTTCTTAGCATTTTCAATTGTTTCATCTTTAATAGGAACATTATGTTCATCAATACATGCTCCACCAACAAGATCTTCCTCTATTGCTATATTAAGTATTTTTTTTTTATTAAAAAAATTTATTATTTTTTTTACTTCATCTACAGCTTCGGGGCCGACTCCATCTCCTGATAATACCAATATTTTATTTTCATCCATTTTTTTTATTTAACCATGGGTAGTGTTTTCCAATTTTAATCTCAAATTCATCTATTAATTTTTTTTTTTCTAGGGTTTTTGATATATCATCAATTCCTTCTAATAAATTATTTTTTAAATAAGGCAAAATGTCAAAACCTATATTTTTTCCTGTTTTTGTTTTAATAGACTGATTTTCTAAATCAATTTCCAATTCAGAAGTTTTAGCTAATGAAATAATTTTTATTATATTTTCTATCTGATTATTTTTTAAAATAATTGGTAAGACTCCATTTTTAAAACAATTATTATAAAAAATATCTGCAAACTCTGTTCCTATTAAACATTTAATACCAAAATCTTTTAATGCCCAAACCGCATGTTCTCTTGAAGACCCGCATCCAAAATTTTTACCAGTAACTAATATTTGGGAACTTTTATAGTGTGGTTGATTTAAAATAAATTTTTTATTCTCCGAACCATCTTCATTAAAACGAATATATGAAAATAAATCTTTTCCTAAGCCTTTTCGACTTATAGTTTTTAAACTTTCAGCTGGAATTATTAAGTCTGTATCAACGTTTATTCTTGTGAAAGGCGCTGCTATGCCTATTATTTTTTTAAACTTTTCCATTATTAACTAAATAAATTGTCTGACGTCAGTTAAATGTCCTGAAATTGCTGCAGCTGCAGCCATAATAGGACTAACAAGATGTGTTCTTCCGCCTTTACCTTGTCTGCCTTCAAAATTTCTATTTGATGTCGACGCACATCTCTCACCAGGTTTTAATTTGTCTGCATTCATTGCAAGACACATAGAACAGCCAGATTCTCTCCATTCAAAACCAGCTTCTTTAAAAATTTTATCCAAACCTTCTTTTTCTGCTTGCTGTCTGACCAAACCTGACCCAGGAACTACCATAGCTTTTGTTTTTACATTTTTTCCTTTAACTATATCAGCAGCAGCTCTCAAATCTTCTATCCTTGAATTTGTACATGACCCAATGAACACTTGGTCTAATTTTATATCTTCCATTTTTGTTCCTGGCTTTAATCCCATATAATTTAATGAATTAATAATTGATTGTTTTTTATTTAAATCCTTTTCACTGTTAGGATCAGGCACTTCTCCTTTTATTGAACAAACATCTTGTGGTGATGTACCCCATGTTACTTGTGGTTCTAATTTATCAACCTCTAATATTTCCTCACTATCATATTTTGCGCCTTCATCACTAGGCAAACTTTTCCAAAATTTTAAAGCTTCGTTCCAATCTTTCTTTGGTGCAAAATTTCTACCATTTATATAATTAAATGTGGTTTCATCTGGTGCTATAAGTCCTGCTCTTGCACCAGCTTCTATTGACATATTACATATGGTCATTCTACCTTCCATAGACAAATTTTTAATGGCATCTCCGGAATATTCAATAACATGACCAGTTCCTCCAGCAGTTCCAATTTTTCCAATTAAACCTAATATTAGATCTTTAGCGGTAATGCCAATTTGCATTTTTCCATTTAGATTTATTCTCATATTTTTTGCTGGTTTTTGCATTAATGTTTGCGTTGCAAGTACATGCTCAACTTCTGATGTTCCTATTCCAAAAGCTAATGCGCCAAATGCTCCATGAGTTGATGTATGACTGTCTCCACAAACTATTGTCATTCCTGGTTGCGTTAATCCTTGTTCTGGACCAATAATATGAACTATTCCTTGTCTAACATCTCCAATAGGAAAATAAGATATATTAAAATCCTTTGTATTCTTTTCTAATGCTGCAAGTTGTTTTTTTGAAAGCTCGTCTTCTATTTTGTTTCTATTTAATGTTGGCACATTATGATCAGGAACAGCATAAGTTTTATCAGGTTGTCTAACTTTTCTTTTTGTTAATCTTAATCCCTCAAAAGCCTGTGGACTTGTTACTTCATGAACTAAATGTAAATCGATATATAATAATGAATTATTTTCATCTATATTATCAATTACATGATTATTCCATATTTTATCAAATAAAGTTTTAGGTGATATATTTTCACTCATACTAAATAGTTAGTAATTATTTTTTAATCTTCTTTATTTTTATTATTATCCTTAGTTTCTTTTTTATCAGAAGATTTTTTTTCAACTTTCTCTAGTTTTTTTTCATTATTATCTAACTTTGATTCTACTATCTTTTCTTTTTCTTTAGTTATTCTTGCTTTTCTTCCAGTTAATTCTCTTAAATAATACAATTTTGCTCTTCTGACGTTACCTTTAGTTTTAACTTCAATTTTAGATATATTTGGCGAATAAAGTGGAAAAACTCTCTCTACACCTTCACCATATGAAATTTTTCTAACTGTAAAAGATGAATTAATACCAGCGTTCTTTTTTGAAATACAAACTCCTTCAAAAGCTTGGTCTCTTGTTCTTTTTTTTTCTTTTACTTTTACATAAACAATTAAAGTGTCGCCAGGATTGAATTCTGGCATTTTTTTAGTTTGTTTAATTTTTTCTAAATATTTTTTTTCAAATGTTTCTAAATTTTTCATTTTTTTGCTACCTTTCTTAGTAGATCTGGTCTTTTAATTTTTGTAATACGGAAAGATTCTTTTTCTTTCCAATTTTTTATTTTTTCATGATTGCCTGATAATAAAACTTTTGGAACATTTTTACCTAACCACTTCATTGGTTTGGTATATTGAGGATATTCTAAAAGGTTATTTTCAAAGGTTTCACTTTTTAAAGATTCTTTTGAACCTAGTACATTAGGTAACAAACGCACGCATGAATCTACTAAACTCATTGCAGCTATTTCTCCCCCTGATAAAATATAGTCTCCAACACTTATTTCTTCCATTCCCCAAATATCAATAACCCTTTGATCTATGCCTTCATATTTTCCACAAACTAAAATTAAATTTTTTTTTTTAGATAATTTTTTTACAACTTTTTGATCTAATTTTTTTCCTTTAGGTGTCAAATAAACTATTGAGTAGTTACTTTTTATTTTTTTTTTTAGTTTTTTCAGAGCCTCATGTATTATTTCTCCTTTTATAATCATACCAGATCCTCCTCCATATGGTTTATCATCGATATGTTTTACTCCTTTTTTTGAAAAATTTTTAAGATCAATTAGATTTAAAGACCAATTTTTTTCTTTAAGTGCTTTACCAATTATAGAAAAACTTAAAGGGCCCGGAAACATTTCTGGAAATAATGTTAAGATGTGAGTTGTCCAAGGTTCTTTCATTTTTTTCATGGTAAAACTTTCTAATATTCATACTAATAATTTTTAATATAACCCTTGTATCAAAAAATTCTCTATATAAAAGGTATTTTTTTTAATCTTTTTTCTCTTTATCCACTTCAGGCTTAGTATTTTCCTCTGGTTTAGCTTCTGTTTTAGGAGCCTCTGCTTGTGGTTTTTCCTCTGGTTTAGCTTCTGTTTTAGGAGCCTCTGCTTGTGGTTTTTCCTCTGGTTTAGCTTCTGTTTTAGGAGCCTCTGCTTGTGGTTTTTCCTCTGGTTTAGCTTCTGTTTTAGGAGCCTCTGTTTTTTGCTCTGGGCTTTTAGCATCTCCTGCAGCTTCTTTCTTTTTTACTTTTGGCAAATGCTTTTTTGTTTGTTTTGGAATAGGTGGTTTTTCAACTAAATTAGATTTACTCAAAAAAATTGCCATTTTATATGAAGGCGTTGCTCCTTTAGATAACCAATATTTTACCCTTTCTTCATCAAATAAAATTCTATTTTCATCTTCTTTTGGCAATAATGGATTATACGTTCCTAACTTCTCAATAAATTTTCCATCACGTGGGCTTTTTTTATCAGAAACAACTATCCTAAAAAAAGGTCTATTTTTTGAACCTGCTCTCGCTAAACGTATTCTAGTACTCATATTTTTAAATTAATTTTGAATGTAATATATAATATTTTTTAGCTATTGCAATCCCGGAGGCAGCATATTTCCAAACCCCTGTCTCATTAATGTTTTTTTATCCATGTTGCCGTATTTTTTCATCATTTTTAACATAGTATGATATTGTTTTAATAACTTATTTACTTCTTGTATAGATGCGCCTGAACCTGAAGCAATTCTTTTTTTTCTAGAAGCATGTATGATTTTATAATTGTTTCTTTCTTCTAAAGTCATAGATGAAATAATTGCTTGTTGTTTTAAAATAATTTTATCATCTATATTTGCCTTATTCATTTGATCTTGAATTTTACTTGCACCAGGTAATTTAGCAAGAATTCCTTTTATACCTCCAAGTTTTTTCATTTGTCCTAATTGTTTTGATAAATCATCTAAACTAAATTCACCTTTCTTTATTTTTTTATCTAATTTTTCAGCATCCTCTTTTTTTATTGTTTCTGAAGCTTCTTCAACCAAAGAAACTACATCTCCCATTCCAAGTATTCTATTAGCAATTCGATCAGGGTGAAAAACCTCTATTGCTTCCATTTTTTCTCCAATACCTATTAATTTTATAGGACACCCGGTAACAGAGCGCATTGATAAGGCTGCTCCTCCTCTAGCGTCTCCATCTAATCTTGTTAAAATAATTCCAGTTAGTTTTAACTTTTCGTTAAACTCTTTTGCAACATTAACAGATTCTTGACCTATCATTGCATCTGAAACTAAAAGGGTTTCATTTGGATTACTCACTTCACTGATAACCCTTAACTCATCCATCAATTCTTGATTAATTTGTAGTCTTCCAGCAGTGTCTAAAATCAAAACATCAAAACCTTCTTTTTTTGCTTGGTCCATAGATCTTACAGCAATTTTTTCTGGTTTTTCTCCCTTAATAATTTCTACAGTAGAAACCTCAATTTGTTTTCCTAATGTAGCTAATTGTTCTTGAGCTGCTGGTCTTTGTACATCTAGAGATGACATTAATACTTTTTTTTTTTCTTTATCTTTTAATTTTTTAGCAATTTTAGCACTGGTAGTGGTTTTACCTGAGCCTTGAAGGCCAACCATTAATAAAATTACTGGCGGAGTTGCTTTTAGATTTATAGGCACTTCTTTTTTTCCAAGTATTTCTTGAAGTGTATCATTAACAATTTTTATCACCATTTGGCTTGGTGAAACACTTTTTACAATTTTTGAACCGACTGCTTTTTTCTTTGCTTTTTCTAAAAATTGCTTAACAACTTCCAAGGCTACATCAGCTTCTAAAAGTGCAACCCTCACTTCTCTTAAAGCAAGGTCTACATCACTTTCTGTAAGAGATCCTCTTGACTTTAATTTATCAAAAATCCCTGTTAATCTGTCAGATAAATTTTTAAACATATTTTTTTAGCTAATTATAGATTATATATGTTAAATAAAAAAAAAGTTTATAAATAAAAAAGATGATATTTAACTATACAAAAATGCACGGTTTAAAAAATGATTTTGTTATCATTGATGCAAGAGAAAAAAATATATTTTTAAATAATAAAAAAATAAAAAAAATTGCAGACAGAAGAAGAGGACTGGGATGTGATCAAGTTGTCGTTTTAAAAAAATCGAAAAAAAAGGGAGTTTCCGCACTTATTAAATTTTATAATTCAGATGGAAGTAAAACTAAAGCATGTGGTAACGCTGCTAGATGCGTAGCTTTTTTGTTAATGAAAGAAAACAAAACAAAAAAAACTTCTATAGAAACTGAATCTTCTTTGTTAAACGCTAATTTAAATAATAAAAATCTTGTATCCGTTGATATAGGTAAGCCATTTTTTAAATGGAACAAAATTCCTTTAAAAAGAAATGTAAAAATTGGAGAAGTAAATTTTGGTATTGAAAGCTATTTAAAACCTTTTTTAGTTAATGTAGGAAATCCTCATATTATTTTCTTTGTAAAAGATTTAAAAAAAATAAATTTAAGAAAAGTGGGACCAAAAATTGAAAAAAATATTTTATTTCCTCAAAAAATTAATGTTAATTTTGCTAAAATTTTAAATAACAATAAAATTGAATTAAAAGTTTGGGAAAGAGGTGCTGGTATTACTAAAGCATGTGGGACAGGTGCTTCTGCTACTACCGTTGCAGCAATAAAAAATAAATTAATTAGTAAAAGAATATGTTATATCCATATGGAAGGTGGAAAATTAAAAATTGAGTATAAAAAAAATGGACATATTGTTATGACAGGACCGATAAAAACAATAAAAAAAGGAGTGTTAAATAATTATTTTTAAATTTTATGAAAAACCAAAATGTAATAACATTCGGATGTCGTCTAAATAGTTTTGATTCTCAAATCATAAAAGAAAAAATTGATTCAAAAAAACATAAAAATATTTTTTTTATAAATACTTGTGCTGTTACAAAAGAAGCAGAAAAACAAGCAAAAAAAAAGATAAGGAAGATAAAAAGAGAAAATCCTAAAGCAAAAATTGTTGTTACCGGTTGTTCCGCACAAATCAATCCTTTAAATTATAAAAAAATGAACGAGGTAGATTTAATTTTAGGAAATGAAGAAAAATTTAAATTTGAGAAATATCTTAGTTTATTAAAAAATGATTCAAAAGATATTGCGGTGAATGACATCATGTCAGTTAAGGAAACTGCAAATCATTTTATTAAAGGTTTTGATAAAAAAGCAAGAGCTTTTATTCAAATTCAAACTGGTTGCGACCATAGGTGTACTTTTTGCATCATTCCTTTTGGAAGAGGAAATAGTAGAAGTGTACCAATAGAAAAAATTTGTAAACAAATAAAAATACTTTTAAACAAAGGTTTTAAAGAAATAGTTTTAACTGGAGTCGATTTAACTTCCTATGGAAATGATCTTTGTGGAAAACCTAACTTAGGAAGTTTAGTAAAAGAAATATTAAAAAGAATAAAAAATCTAGAAAGACTAAGATTATCATCTTTAGATGCTATAGAGATTGATAAAAACCTTATAGATATAATTAATTATGAAGAAAGACTTATGCCACACTTACATTTAAGTATACAATCTGGAGATAATTTAATTCTTAAACGTATGAAAAGGAGACATTCTCGAGAAGACGTAATAAATTTATGTAATAATTTAAAAAAATTTAGAAAAAATATTGTCTTTGGCGCAGATATAATTGCTGGTTTCCCAACAGAGACTGAAAAGATGTTTTTAAATAGTAAAAAAATTATTGCCGAGTGCAATTTGACATATCTTCATATATTTCCTTATTCAAACAGACCAGATACGCCTGCTTCTAAAATGCCTCAGATTCCATACAAAATTATTAAGGAAAGAGCTGGTCTTTTAATAAAGGAAGGAAATGAAATGATGAAAAATTTTTTAAAAAAACAAATTAATGTAAATCATAAAGTGCTTTTTGAAAGTGAAACTGAAGGTCATTCAGAAAATTTTATTCCTATAAAAACTTTAACCAAAAATAAAGTTGGAGAAATTGCTTTGGTAAAAGGGACAAAAATAGATAATGGAAAATTAATTTCCCAGGTAATATAATGGGCTGGTTAACAAGAATTAAAGATAGTCTTTTAAGTAAGATAAAAAAAAAAATTCCTAAAAAAGATTTAGAATCAGTTGAAAAATCTAGGTTAGAAAAAAAAATCAAAAAAGAAGCGGTTGTAAAAAAAGAAGTTTATAAAACCGAAAAAATAGAGCCAACGATTGATATAAAAGAAAAAATAATTAAAGATCCTAAAAAAAAAGAAGGAACTTTTTTTGGTTTATTTAAGAAAAAAGAAAAACCAAAAGAAATAGAGAAAATTAAAAAAGATCCAGAGAAAAAAAAAAGTTGGTTCCAAAAATTAAAAACTGGTCTATTTAAATCATCCGAAAAAATATCTCAGGGTGTAAAAAAAATATTTATTAATAAGAAACTGGATATTGAAACTTTAAATGAATTAGAAGAATTATTAATTATGGCTGATTTAGGGCCAATGGCTGCAGAAAAATTAACAGCTGAGTTAGCAAATGAAAAATTTGATAAAAATGTTAAGCCTGTGGAAGTAAGAGAATTTTTGGCAAAAAAAATTGAAGAAACATTAGAGAATGTTGCAAAGCCACTAGTATTAACCCCTAAAATAACAAATGTTGTTTTAGTTGTTGGGGTAAATGGAACAGGAAAAACAACTACAATTGGAAAACTTGCAAATCAATATTCAAATGAAGGAAAAAAAATAATGATAGCAGCATGTGATACTTTTCGTGCAGCTGCTACTGAACAATTAGAAATTTGGGCACAGAGATCAAATGCAGAATTTGTAAAAGGGAGCCAAGGTTGTGATGCAGCTGGCCTTGCTTACGAAGCTTTAGAAAAAGCAAAAGCAAAAAAAATTGATTTATTATTTATTGATACTGCTGGAAGAGTTCAAAATAGAACAGAATTAATGGAAGAATTAGCAAAAATTATTAGGGTTATACGAAAACTTGATCCAGAATGTCCTCAGCATTGTTTGCTAACACTAGATGCAACAACTGGTCAAAATGCATTAAGCCAAGTTGAAATTTTTAAAGAAATGGCTGAAATATCAGGATTAATAGTTACAAAATTAGATGGTAGTGCTAAGGGAGGAATATTATTATCTCTTGCAGAAAAATTTGGGTTACCAGTTCATGCCATTGGTGTGGGAGAAAAAATTGAGGATCTTCAATCTTTTGAAGCAAAAGAATTTGCCGATAGCTTAATGGGATTAGAAAAATAAAAGAAATGGAAGAAAAAAATTCATTATTAAAATCGCTTATAGAAATTATTCCATTAATTATATTTTTTATCATTAATGCAAAATATGGAATAATTATTGCAACAAAATCATTTGTTGTTGCAACTTTAATTGCACTATTAGTAAGTTATTTATTTTTAAAAAAAGTATCAACTCCACTTTTAATAACTTCTTTTTTAGTATTAATATTTGGAGGTCTTACTATTTTCTTAAAAGATCCAACTTTTATAAAATTAAAACCAACAATAGTATATTTATTATTTTCTTTTTTTCTTTTTTTTGGATTAATTTTAAAAAAGAACTTTTTAAAAATATATTTATCAAACTTAATAAAATTAAATGATATTGGTTGGAATATCTTAACTAAAAGATGGGGAATATTTTTTATAGTTCTTGCGTTATTAAATGAGTTTATTTGGAGAAATTTTTCTACAGATTTTTGGGTATCTTTTAAAGTGTTCGGTTTTCTACCTATAACTATTATATTTACGTTTTTACAAAAAAGTTTAATTGAGAAATATAAAATTTAATCTTCTAGAAACGATAGCTGTAAACAATTCCCAATGTATCTAGACCTTCGTTTGAATCTTCGCCCCAAAGGTTAGCGTTAGAAATATGATCAAGTCTTATTGAAATAGAGTCTTTGCCATAAAAATTCCATCCAATTTCTGCTGCTTCTCTAAATAATACGCTTGAGCCTAATTCTTTTTTATCAGTTACTACGTTACTTGCTGAATGTATTTTATCGCCATTATGGACTGATAGGCCCCAACTAAAATTAAAAAACATTTTTTTAGTTAATTTATAATCCCAAGTTACTCCAGCATATGCTTGGCTTGTATCGCCTCCCATATTTATTGTTGCTCCTACATGAGGCCTTGGTTTACCCAACCAAAGTAGATTGTAATTTATTTTTTGAAACAAAAATTCAAAAGTTGAGTTTAAACCCTCTTCCTTCTGTCTTCCAAAAACCCCTACATCATGACCAACAATCCCTGTTTTTACTTCATTTATGAAAGAAGCACTACCTTTTTTATCAAAGGCAAAAATATGTGGTGTTTTTAATATAAATATAAGAACTAAGAGAAATATTTTTAATTTTTTAACCATAATAAAATTATAAAAAATTAATATTTAGTTACAAGAAAATACTCAATCAAGGACTTTTTAATATAAAATTTAATTTTTACCCACCTACCTTTTTCATCATACCATATATCGTAATCAATTTTTTTTCCATCTGGCTTTTCTTGCCTACCTAAAACCTTAAATCTTTGTGCATAAATATTTTGATTTTTAGCTTTAACATTTTCAAAGTTTTTTTTTTCAACTTTTATTAATCTTTTTTTCCCATGCTGACTATCAATTAATATATTTTTTTTTAACCATTTTTGATTCCAGTATGAAGTAATTAAATTATCGGCATCAACATTAAATATTTTTCCTCTAGTTTCTATTTTGATTTTTGAACCTATTTTTCTAGCACTAAAATTAAATTCTCTAGAATTTTTTTTTGTATTTGTTTTAGCTGCAATAAATTCATTATTTTTCCAAATTTCTTCACTTTTATGTGAATAAGTAAAAACAGGTATTATTCCCAATTTTACTTTCATTTCAATTTGTGTATTTACAACAATTTTATCTTCTATATTTTGGAAAGATAGTTTATGAAAGCCTATTTTTTTATTATTTCTAAATATTTCAAATTCGTGTGGTGAATTATAATTAAAACAAAAAGCATAATTAGAAGAAAATATGAAAAAAAGAAAAACAAAAATTTTAAATGGTTTTTTTTTCACAAAGCAAAATATAAATATATGTAATTATTATGAAATATAAACAAATTAACAAACAAAATATGTGGGTAGAAAGATTATCAAATGAAAATTTTGAAGATTGTCCTTGTCTATTTTTGGATAGAGATGGAGTTTTAATAGACTGGAAAGATTATACTATGAAAGCTAAAGATGCACATTTAATACCTGGAAGTGATAAAATTATTAAAGAATGTAACAAAAAAAAAATACCTGTTATATTAGTTACTAATCAAGGCGGGATCGGACTAGGACTTCATGTTTGGTCAGATTTTATAAAAATACAAAAAAAAATTATTAATCAATTAATAAAAAAGGGTGCAAAACTAGATGGTGTAATTGCATGTCCCCATCATCCTCTAGCAAAAGGAAATTATAAGCATAAAAATCACCCATGTAGAAAACCTAACGGAGGTATGTTTTTAATAGCTAAAAAATTATTTAAAATTAATTTAAAGAAATCTTGGATGGTAGGAGATAAAATTAATGATTTGATAGCAGCAAATTCCAAGGGGCTTTATAAAGGTTTTCTTGTTTTAACTGGATATGGAAAAGAGGAAAGAAAAAAAATTAATTCTTTACCAAAAAATTTTTTTCCTATAAAAATTTTATCATCTATCAAAAATTTAAAACTTAAAATTAAATAGTTTTATACTCTATTTTTTTTGGCAATTTTTTATTTATCCAAATTGCTTTTAAATCAAAAATTTTTCCATTTTTTTTTAATTTTTTACTAAAAAAAGAATATTTTAATTTTTTATAATCATCATGGGCTACTGCAAGAATAATCGTATCATAATTTTCTTTCTTATTAAGTGGAGTAATTTTTAAACTTAATTTTTTTACTTCATTTAAATCGGCATATGTATCATTTACATAAACTTTATGGCCCTTTTTTTTTAATGATTTTATTAATTCTATAACTTTTGTATTTCTAAGATCGCTTACATTCTCTTTAAAAGTTAACCCTAGAATCAAAATTTTATTTTTCCTACTTATTTTACTATTTATAAAATCAGCTAAGAATATAGGAAAATTATTGTTAACCTTTCTACCAG
Source organism: Alphaproteobacteria bacterium MarineAlpha6_Bin4 (assembly GCA_002937775.1). GTDB lineage: Bacteria > Pseudomonadota > Alphaproteobacteria > CAYOOR01. The sequence continues at coordinate 32,628 of PTKO01000005.1, forward strand.
ATAAAATTAAACTTGGACTAATATTTTTTCTTTTTGCTAAATAAGCTAAATAATAAGGATCAACCCCTATGCAATGACCACCTACAAATCCTGGTTTAAAATTAAGAAAATTCCATTTTGTTTGTGCAGCTTTTAAAACATCAAAAATATTTATATCAATCTTTTTAAAAAGCTTGGTTATTTCATTAATAAATGCAACATTTATATCTCTTTGAGTATTTTCAATAACTTTTGCAGCTTCAGCAGTTTTAATATCCTTAGCTATAAAAATTTTATTTGAATTAATTTTGCCATAGATTCTTTTTAAAGTTAAAACAGTTTTTCTACAATCTCCTGATATAACTTTAATGATTTTATCTACTGTATGTAATTTGTCTCCGGGATTCATTCGCTCTGGAGAGTAACCTAAATAAAAATCTTTGCCAGAAACTAACTTTGAATATTTTTCTATTTCTGGACCACAAATTTCTTCAGTAACTCCTGGATAAACTGTACTTTCAAATACAACTATTGAATTTTTTTTAATAATTTTACCTATATCTTTACAAGATTCTAGTACAGGTTTTAAATCTGGTTTGTTGGTTCTAGTAACTGGAGTTGGTACAGTTACAATAAATATATCTGAATTTTTTAAATCTTTTATATCAGTAGAGTATTTTAATTTTGTTTTTTTTAAATCCTTGTAGCTTACTTCATTGTTTTTATCTAAAAAACTTTTTAAATCTTTTATTCTTTGTATATTTTTATCATACCCTAAAACATTAAAATATTTAGACAACATTACTGCTAGTGGAAGACCAACATAGCCTAAACCAAAAATAGAAATATTTAAATTGTTTCCCATCTTTAATATTTAGAAATGTTAATATAGTAATTTATGTTGCAAAACATAACGATTATTTGCTATGAATGAATAAAAAATAAATGGCTAGTTTTTTACTTCTTATATATAAATTTTTATCAATAATTTTTACACCTGTTGTAATTATTATTGTTTTACTAAGAGTTTTACAAGGTAAAGAAATAAGTTCTAGAATTAAAGAAAGATTTGGATTTTCTTCAATAAAAAGACCTAATGGAAAATTAATTTGGATTAATGCTTCAAGTATAGGTGAATATCTTGCAACAATTTCTTTAATTAAAAAAATTAGAAAAATTAAACCAAAAACTAAAATACTGCTTACTACAAATACTAAAACATCGGCTTTGCTAGCGAAAAAAATTACAGATAAAAATATCATTCATCAATTTACTCCTCAAGATAATATTTTAGTAATAAAGAAATTTCTTAATTATTGGAAACCATCTTTAGTACTTTGGATGGAATCTGAACTTTGGCCAATAATTTTAGATGAAACAAAAAAAAATGGGTTAAAAATGATATTACTTAATGGAAGAATGTCAGATAAATCTTTTAATAATTGGAGTTACTTTAAATTATTTTTTAAAAAGATTATTTCAAATTTCGATTTAATTTTAACCATGTCCAAATTTGATAGAAATAATTTTAAAAAACTTGGTGCAAAAAATTTAGATTTTATAGGTAATTTAAAGTTTAGTAATGAAATTCAAAATCATAACAAATTGCTTGAAAAGAAAATAAAAAAAATAATTTTTAATCGCCCTGTCTGGTTAGCTGCCTCTACGCATATAGGCGAAGAGATGTTTGCTGCAAATCTTCATTCAAAGTTAAAAAGGAATTTAAATTTAAAAAATTTATTAACAATTATTGTTCCAAGAAATGTAAAACGTTCATCGGGAATAAAAAAAAAAATTAAATCTATAATTGTAAATACTAAAAAGCTTAAGGAAAATTTAGTTAATAAGAATACAGAAATAATAATTGATGACTCTATAGGGCAGCTAGAAATTTGGTACAAAAATGTAAAAACTGTATTTTTAGGAAAATCATACCCGCCAAAAGGAGGTCAGAATCCTATAGAACCTGCAAAAAATGGCTGTGTAATAATTTCTGGAAAAATGTCTAATTTTAAGGAAATAGAAGAAGAAATGTTGGCTAGAAAAAGTTTAATTATTAGTAATAACTTTTCTGGATTTTATAATAAAATTAAGGACTCTATTTTAGAAAAAAAATATACAAAAAAAATAGGTATTAACGCTAAAAAATTTGTAAAGTCAAAAGACTTTGTTTTGGATAAAACAATAAATAAAATTAGAAAATATTTAGTCTAATTATTTCCAATTGAATGATATTGAAAACCAAGTTTAACAATATCTTTAGAATAAATATTTCTTAAATCTAAAATTACAGGTTTTTTCATCAACTTTTTTACTTTTAAAAGATCTAAATTTTTAAATTGGTTCCACTCTGTAACAATTATTAGTAAGTTTGTATTTTTTAAAGCTTCATACTCGTCATTGCAAAATTCTATAGATTTAGATAATTCTTTTTTTGCATTCTTCATTCCTTGAGGATCATAAATTTTTATTTTAGCTTTTGTTTTTCCTATATCTCTAGCTAATTTTATTCCTGGGCTTTCTCTTACATCATCTGTCTCTGGTTTAAAACTAATACCTAATATACAAATTTGGATATTGTTAAATTTATTTTTTGTAATTTTTTTTACTCTTTGAAATAATGATTTTACTCTTAAATCATTTGCTCTATCTACTGCTTTAGCTATTTTTAGATCAGTAGAATTTTTATTACCTTGGTAAATTAATGATTTAACATCTTTTGGAAAACAAGAACCCCCATAGCCAGGGCCTGGATGCAAAAATTTTGCTCCTATTCTTCCATCTAGCCCGATTGCTTTAGCAACTGTTTCCACTTCTGCCCCTATGTTCTCACACAAATCAGCAATTTCATTTATAAAAGTAATTTTTGTAGCTAAAAAAGAATTGTTTGCATATTTTATTATTTCTGCTGTTTCATTGTTAGTTACTACATAAGGTCTCTTTAACTTTTTATAAATTTTTTTTAGAATTTTTTCAGCTTTTTTAGTTCTGCAACCAATTATAATTTTATCTGGTCTCATAAAATCATTTATTGCTGCCCCTTCTCTTAAAAATTCAGGATTAGAAACAACATCAAAAGATTTAATAGAATTATTTTTTTTCAGAGAATTTTCAATCCGTTTAGATGTTCCAACGGGAACAGTGGACTTAGAAACTACAACAGTATATCCTTTTATTTTTTTTGATATATCTTTTGAAACTTGATCAACAAAACTTAAATTACTTTCGCCATTTTTTTTTGGTGGTGTCCCAACGCAAATAAATATTACATCTGAAGTAGAAATATTTTCTGAAAATTCATTTGTAAAATTTAACCTATTACTTTTTAAATTTTTTCTAAAAAGATCCTCTAGTCCTGGTTCATAAAAAGGTATTTTTCCAAATTTAAGATCTCTTAATTTTTCAGTATCTTTTTCAATACATATAACATTAAAACCAAAGTCTGCTAAACAAACAGCTTGGACAAGACCGACGTATCCTGCTCCTATAATAGTTATCTTCATTATTATTTAATTAAGTGGGATCGAATATGTAAAAAGAAAGGTTTCTGTTCCAGGATTATTTTCATCAAGACTAGCATTAGACAAATGGTGAACTTCAGCTCCTATTCGACTTCCGTTTTTTCTTCTATATGCTATATCCAAACCCGACCTAAATTCAATTATATGCCCAAGTTCTTTTCCATCACCTTTTTCGTACAATCCTGGAGCAAAACTAGGGGTTATCACAATTTTATCAGTTAAGTAAAGGTCAATTCTAATTCCAGCATAAATATGAAAACCGTGATCCGTATTTACTAAACCGCCAACCATTGGTTTAAATGGGCCGTATCTAGTCCCATGCCTATATTCTATATTAAATAATCCTGATGTTTGACTATCATTCCAGTCCCACGCACCTGCGCCAAATGTAAGTAAATTTTTGTCATTCTTTTCACCAGCAATAGAAATTTTATTAATAAAAAATAAAATAAAAAATAAATTAATAATTAAAATTATTTTTTTTAACATAATTTAAATCAAGCAGCGCTTTTTAAAATATTTTCAAGTTCTTTTGCTGCAGTTTCTTTATCTAGTTTTTTCATAGCAGCAAGTTCTCTAGCTAATCTATCTAAAGCATTCGAATAGATTTGTTTTTCACTAAAAGAAGCCTCATCAAAAGAATCTTTTTTATACAATTCTTTTAATACCTCAGCTATAGAAACTAAATTTCCTGATAAAATTTTTGCTTCATATTCTTGTGCTCTTCTGCTCCACATTGTTTTTCTTTTCTTTTTACTTTTTGATTTAAGAATTGTTATAGCGTCATTAAGCCTATTTGTTGTGCTTAATTTTCTTAAACCCAAACTTTTAATTTTTTCAACAGGAACCCTTAAAACAACTTTTTCATTTATTGATATTATAAGAATTTGAATTCGTTTACCGTTAATAATTTCTTTTTTTATTGCTAAGATTTTTCCTGGTCCATAAGAAGGGTAAACAACATAATCTCCTTTATTAAACTTCAAATTAGCAACTTTTTTCTTTACCATTTATTCTCCTTTTCCTGGATTTTCGCTAAACTCATTTTTTTTATCTTTTTCTTTTGCCCATTTTTCTTGTTCTTCTTTAGTATAAGATTCTTTTTTCTTAGATATATTTGGCCACTTTTCTGAAAAGTCTTTGTTTATATCAACCCAATCTTTTGCATTTTCGTCACTATCAGGTGTTATTGCTTCAACTGGACATTCTGGTTCGCAAACTCCGCAATCTATACATTCATCTGGATGAATAACCAACATGTTTTCTCCTTCATAAAAGCAATCTACAGGACAAACTTCTACACAGTCAGTATATTTACATTTAATACATTTTTGATTAACAACGTAGGGCATAAAGTAAAAGTTATATTATATCACAAATTATTATAGTTTTGGGTATTTTCTTCGTTACAAATCTGTTTCAAAACATAAGGTAAAATGCCACCATTTGTTAAATATTCAAGTTCTTTTTTGCTATCAATTCTTAGCTTTATTCTAATAATTTTTTTTTCTTTATTTTTATATTTAATTAAGCACTTTATGATTTTGTTAGGTTTTAAATCTGTTTCTAAATCTAAAAAATCAAAAGTTTCTGAACCAGAAATTTTAAGATTTTTTACATTATCTCGTCCTATAAATTGCAGTGGCAATATCCCCATTCCAATTAAATTAGTTCTATGAATTCTTTCAATAGTTTCAAATAATACTGCTTTAACACCTAATAAACTAACACCTTTTGCTGCCCAATCTCTTGAAGAGCCAGTTCCGTATTCCTTGCCAGCAATAATTACTGATGGAACATTCATTTTTTTATACTTTCTTGATAATTCATAAACAGAAGGAATTTCCATATTAGAAAAAATTCCTCTCATCATAACTTCATGATTTCCTCTTCTTGCACCATAAGTATTAAAATCAAAAGCTTTAACTTTATTTTTCTTTAAATATTTTGAAGTAAGCGAATCTATTTTTATTCTTCCAGCAGGAGAGATATGGTCGGTAGTAACAGAATCGCCTAAAAGAGCAATAACTCTAGCATTTAAAATATTATTAATTTTTTTATTGTTTATTAAATCAAAAAAAGGTGGTTTTTTTATATATGTGCTTTTTTTTGACCATTTATACAAATAAGATTTAGCAAGTTTAGTTTTTTTGTTCCATTCTTTTTCTCCTTTAAAAATTTTTGAATATCTTTCTTTATAAATTTTTGGTGATAAAATTTTTTTCAGAACTGAATTAATTTCATTTTGTTTTGGCCATATATCTTTTAAAAAAACTTTTTTATTATTTTTGTCTAATCCAAGCGGTTCTTTGTAAAAATTAATATTGATATTCCCGAATATTGCAAATGCAATAACTAGTGGGGGTGAAGCCAAATAATTTGCTTTTACTAAAGAATTAATTCTTCCTTCAAAATTTCTATTTCCTGATAATACTGAACAAACTTTAAGTTTATCTTTAATAATTTTTTTTTCAATTTTGTCCTCAAGAGGTCCTGAATTACCGATACATGTTGTACAACCATACCCGACTAAATTAAATCCTAAATTATCTAAATATTTTTGTAAATTTGCTTTCTTTAAATAATCGGTTACAACCTTACTACCTGGTGCTAAAGAAGTTTTAACCCATGGTTTTGTTTTTAATCCTAACTTACATGCTTTTTTTGCTAACAATGCTGCGGCAACCATTAAATTAGGATTAGAAGTATTTGTACAACTAGTAATTGCTGCAATAGAAATACTTCCATTGCCAAAATATTTATTAGATTTCTCCTTTAAATTATAATTTTTTTTAAAATTTTTTGATACTTCAGGTAATTTAACTAAATCTTGTGGTCTTTTTGGACCTGCTAATGATGTCTCAATTTTATCTAATTCAAAAATTATCTTTTTATTATATTTTATATTTTTATTACTTTTTTCATTAAATAAATTTTGTAATTTTAGATACTTCTTTACCAAGTTAATATGCTCGTTGCTTCTTGCAGTTAATTTTAAATAATTAATTGTTACATTGTCGACTGGAAAAAAACCGCATGTTGCTCCGTATTCTGGAGCCATATTAGAAATAGTTGCTCTATCAGGTAAGGAAAGATTTTTTAAGCCTTCTCCAAAAAATTCCACAAATTTTCCTACAACATTTTTTTTCCTCAAAAGATTTGTCAAACTTAATACTAAATCGGTAGCCGTAACTCCTTCCTTTAATTTGTTTTTTAAATTTATTCCTATAACTTCTGGAACTGTTATTGATATTGGTTGATTTAACATAGCTGATTCTGCTTCAATTCCTCCAACTCCCCAACCAAGTACTCCCAAAGCATTAATCATAGTTGTATGACTGTCGGTTCCAACTAATGTATCAGGATAAACCAATGTGCCATTAGTTGTTTTCTTATCAAAAACAACTTTAGCCAAATATTCTAGATTGACCTGATGGCATATACCATTTCCAGGAGGAATAACTTTAAAATTTTGGAAAGATGACTGGCTCCATTTTAAAAAGTCATACCTTTCTGAATTTTCTTCAAATTCTCTTGAAACATTCTTTTTAAGGGCTTGATTGCTACCAAAAAAATTTACATTTATTGAATGATCTACAACTAGATCTACAGGAATAAATGGGTTAATTTTTTTTACATTTTGTCCCATTTTAGAGATTTTATCTCGCATAGCTGCTAAATCTACTATTGCTGGAATTCCAGTAAAATCCTGCATTAATATTCTTGAGGGTTTAAAAAAGATTTCTGATGATTTAGAGTTTTTTATCAAATTTTTAATTTGATCCAAATTATCAATTTGGTTTCGTAAAAGGTTTTCAAGTAAAATTCTTGTTGAAAATGGAAGATTTTGAACCTTAAAATTAGTTTTTTCTTCAAACTCCTTTAAGCTGTAGTAATGATAAACTTTATTATTTAATGTAAAATTTTTTATAATATTTAAATTCATAGAATTTCTTTATTGATTACAATATAAAACTTAATTAAATAAATTTAATGTCTTTTTTTGAAGCAAAAAATATTTCCTGTATTAGAGGCAACAAATTATTATTTAAAAACCTCAATTTTAAGCTTTTTAATAAAGAGCTACTTCATATTAAAGGCTCAAATGGCTCGGGCAAAACATCTTTATTGAAAATTTTAAGTGGATTATTAAAACCTATATCTGGATCAATAAAATTAAATAAAAAAAATATAAATCTTTCAAAAGATAGTTACTTTAAAGAATTTGAGTATATTGGGCATGAAAATGCTATAAAAAGTGCTTTGACAGTTAGGGAAAATTTAAATTTTTTTATTAGTATCAATAAAAGTTTAGAAAAAAGAAAATTAGAAGTAGCTGTACAAGTTTTTAATTTAAGAAATTTATTGGATATTAAAATTGAAAATTTATCTTCAGGTGAAAAACGAAGAGTTTCGCTTTCTAGGTTAATATTATCTAAAAGTAAAATTTGGTTTTTAGATGAGCCAACTACAAGTTTAGATAAAAAAAATAATTCAATTTTTTTTAAAATTTTAAAAGAGCATTTAAAATCCAATGGCTCAGCAATAATTGCGAGTCATGATGAAATAAAAATAAAAAAGAAAAATGTTAATTTATAAAATTAATTAGTACTAAATATGTTAGATTTTCTTAATTTAATTATTTCAGATATTAAAATTTCAATTAGAAAAAAAAATGAAAGCATAATATCTATATTTTTTTTTATATTTTCGATACTAATACTGCCTTTAATCTTTCAAGGAGACCAGAATATTCTTAAAAAGTTCTTAATTGGAATTATTTGGTTTTTAACACTATTAACTATAATTTTTTCAGTAGAAAAACTTTTTGAAAAAGATTATGAAGATGGGGTGTTGGATCAAATTTATATATCTGGAGTTCCATTAGAAACAATTTTTTTATCAAAATCTTTATCTATTTGGATTATTACATGTTTTCCTATAGTTATTTTATCACCATTACTACTTTTACTTTTTAATTTACAAACAGATAAATTAATTAACATTTTTTTTTCACTTTTAATTGGAACGCCAATTTTATGCATGATTGGTTCTGTTACTTCAGCTTTAGTACTTGGATTTAATAAGGGAAGCTCAGTTATATCTTTAATTACTTTACCACTTTATCTTCCAGTACTAATTTTTGGTATAGAAGCATCAAATTCTGAAATTATTTTTAATCAAATCAGCCAGGAGTTTAAAATATTAATTGGATACTTGTTAATTGTTGTTGCTGTATCACCATGGATAGGAGGATTGGCACTTAGGCTAAAATATAGATAATGAAAACTGCTGTAATACATTCTTATAATGGTATGGGAGATCTTATTTGGCACTTGCCATATATTCATGCAGTAGCAAGACAAGCCAAAGAAAAGAAAGTTATTTTATTTTCAAAAAAAACTACTAATGCTCATGAATTATTAATAGCGGATCCTTATATAGAAAAAGTAATTAATTTAGACGATACAAGAGGAATTTTTACAAACTTATTTAGTTTTTTTAAAATTTCGAGATCATTAAAAGAAAATAATATTGAAAAAATATGGATATTTCATGAAAGTATTAAATATGCGCTAGCTAGCATATCAGCAGGTATTAAAGAAAGATTAGGATATGAATATGGTTTACAAAAATTCTTTTTATCAAAAAAGAATATTATGCCTAAAAGCTCTAAAACTGAAAGACCATTTGAAAAAGCAAGAATATTTTTAAACTCACATGGAATAAAAAAGGATAAAATAAAACCAAATTTTTATATTAAAAAAAATTCATTATTAAAAATAAAAAAAAAATATAAAAAAAAATTAAAACCCTGGATTGTTATTTCATCAACAAATAAAGCTGATTTTAAGAAATGGCCAAATGAAAGGTTTTCGAATTTAATAAATTTAATTTTAAAATCTTTTAAAGGAACAATTTTCATAATTGGTGCTCCAGATGAAAAAAATTTTATAAATAAAATTATTTATAATTTAAAAAATTCAAAAAAAATTATTACTTCATGTGCCCCATTGCATGAAAATGCAGCTATTATTTATAATAGCTCACTTTTTATTGGATTAGATTCAGGAGCTTATAATTTATCAGCTTTAATAGGAACAACTTCTTATGCGCTAATGGGTGCTTCTCCACCTTTGAAGCATCTTAAAACTTATAAAGCTGTAATACCGCCATCTGGTGAAGTAAAAAATATTGTTGGAGCAGATAAAATTCCAGAAGAAAAGGGTATGAATAGTATAAGTGCGGAATATGCTTTTGATTGTATAAAAAAAGAAACTAGTTTATTTAAGTAAAATTTATTTTTTTATTATGATTAATTTTAAAATATTTAAATATGCAAATCCTGCAAAGTTTTTAAATCTTTGCGATAAAATTTTCATTTATTTATTAGTATCAATGATTGCTTTTTTATTTTTTGGTTTATACCAAGGTTTTTTTAATTCCCCTGAAGATTATCAACAAGGAAATTTGGTAAGAATAATGTATGTTCATGTTCCTTCAGCCTGGATGGCTTTAATGATTTATTCTTCTATAGCTGTAGCAAGTTGTATATATTTGATTAATAAACATTTGCTTGCAAATATTTTTTGTAAATCTGCCTCATTGATTGGAGCAAGTTTTACTTTAATCGCTTTAGTTACTGGTTCAATTTGGGGTAAACCTACTTGGGGTACATGGTGGGTTTGGGATGCAAGAATAACATCTATGCTAATCCTATTTTTTTTATATCTAGGTCATATGACCATTTTTAACTTCTCAGAAAATACAACAAAGTCTGGTCAGGCCGCTGCTCTTCTAGCAATTTTGGGGTTTATAAATATACCAATAATAAAATTTTCTGTTGATTGGTGGAACACACTACATCAGCCAGCAAGTGTAATAAAGCTATCAGGACCTTCTATACACTCTTCCATGCTGATACCTTTATTAATTACTGCCCTGGGTTTCTTTTTATATTTTTTAGTAGTTTTAATAATTAGAATGCGTTCTGAAATAACTAATGAAAAAATTAATAATTTAAGCTTTACAGAATGATAAATAATTTATTTTATGTAGTTTCAGCTAGTTCTTTTACATTATTAATAATGTTTTTATTAATTGTTTTTTCACTTTCATCCTTAAAAAAGAGAGAGAAAATTTTTAATAAAATTTCAAAAAATAGAAAAAATGAATAATTTGTAATGACTCCAAAAAAAAAACGTTTTTATTTATTGTTCTCAGCTTTTACTTTCCTTTGTTTTATTGTAGGAACAATTCTAATTGTATTACAAGATAACATTTTATTTTTTTATACACCTTCAGAAATTTTTCAAAAAAATTTAAAAAAAAATGAAAAAGTAAGGTTAGGTGGTTTAGTAGAAGAAAATAGTATTGTAAGAAATGATATAAAAATTAGTTTTACTATTACTGATTTAAAAAAAGAAATAGAAGTAAACTATGAAGGTATTTTACCTGATTTGTTTAGAGAAGGACAAGGTGTAATAGTTAAAGGTTACTTAAGAAATGATATATTCCAAGCAACAGAGGTGCTTGCTAAACATGATGAAAATTATATGCCTCCAGAGATAAAGAAAAAATTAGAAAATTAAAATTAAGTTTATGACAGCATTAATTGGAAATATATCTTTAGTTTTTGCCACAATTATTAGCTGTTATCAATTTTTAAATATAAGAAATATTAATAAAGCTAGATTTCTTAATCCAGATAGAGCTATAACACTTCAATTTTTTTTTGTTTTACTAGCATTTTTTAGTTTGATGTTTGCATATGTTGTTTCTGATTTTTCAATTTTAAATGTCTATCAGAATTCTCATTCAGCCAAACCTCTTTTATACAAAATTACGGGTGTTTGGGGAAATCATGAAGGTTCGATGTTGCTCTGGCTTTTAGTTTTAGTTTTTTTTGGTTTTATAATTTCAAAATTTGATAAAAGATTAGATTTACCTTACAAAACTTTGACTCTTTCTTTCCAGTCATTAATTACTTTTATTTTTTTATTATTTGTTTTACTAACTTCTAATCCTTTTATTTTAATTTCACCTGTACCTATAAACGGTCAAGATTTAAACCCTCTGCTTCAAGATCCTGGCTTAGCATTCCATCCTCCAAATTTATACATTGGTTATGTTGGGCTTTCTATTGTTTTTTCTTTTACACTTGCAAGATTTTATAACGGAAAATTTGATGCCTCATGGGCAAAATTAATCAAGCCTTGGGTCTTGTTATCTTGGTCCTTTTTAACACTAGGAATATCTTTGGGTAGTTGGTGGGCTTATTATGAATTAGGTTGGGGAGGATTCTGGTTTTGGGATCCCGTTGAAAATGCATCTTTAATGCCGTGGCTTTGTGCTACTGCTCTACTTCATTCAACTCTTGTTTTAGAAAAAAGAAATGCTTTAAAAAAATGGACAGTTCTTTTAGCTTTCTTGAGTTTTAGTTTTAGTTTGATTGGAACATTTTTAGTTAGATCAGGAATCATAACATCTGTACATGCTTTTGCTACTGATCCAACAAGAGGGGTTTTTATATTAATAATATGTGCTTTTTTTATTTTTAGTTCTTTAATTTTGTTAACAATGAAAGCCAAATCTATTAGGGAAGAAAAATTAGTATCTCCAATTTCAAAAGAAGGTGCCATAGTATTTAATAATTTACTAATGATTGCCCTTTTATTAACAGTTTTCATAGGAACAATTTATCCTATATTTTTAGAAATTTTTACTGGTGAACAAATTTCTGTTGGTCCTCCGTACTTTAATCTTACTACAACAATAATTATGGTGCCTGCAATAATTGTTATGTCTTTTGCTCCAATGCTAAATTGGAAAAAGGATGATTTTACTGGTTTATTATCAAGATTAAAAATTATTCTTTTTTTTAGTTTGTTAGTAACCTTTATTTCATTTTATATTAAGTATCAGGGCCCAATTATTGCATTGTTAGGAATTTTTTTATCTGCTTGGCTTTTTTTTGGAACGTTGATCAACTTTTTAGAAAGAACAAATTATTTAAAAAAAATTAAATATTTAAATAATCAATATTTAGGAATGATCATAGCACATTTTGGAATTGCTATTTTTATTGCTGGTGTTACTGGATCTACGCTATGGAAAATTGAAAAAATTAAAACACTAAAAGTTGGAGAAAAAGTTTTATTAAATAATTATTCTTTAAATTTTGATGAAATTAAAAAAATAAAAGGAAAAAATTATATAGGTCATGAAGCAAAATTTAATTTATATAAAAAAGATAAATTTATAAAAACCTTAAAACCTCAAAAAAGATTTTACCCTGTACAAAATTTTCCTACAACTGAAGCGGCTATTTACTCAAGGGGGTTATCAGATCTTTATATAGCTATGAGTGAACCTATTGATGATAATTATGATTCGTGGATTTTTAGATTTCATTTTAGTCCTCTAACACCTTGGATTTGGATAGGTTCAATTATGGCTTTTGTTGGTGGAATTTTAAGTTTTTCACATAGAATGTTTAAAATAAAATGAAATATATTGCATTAATAGTTATAACAATTTTTATTTTTGTCTGTTTTTTTTTTGGATTAAAAAAAGAAGAAAAAGTATTAAGTTCGCCATTATTAAATAAACATGTACCTGAAATTAATTTAATAAGTTTGAAAAATGAAAAATTAAATAAAAATGATTTTAAAAATGAAGTTCTTTTAGTAAATTTTTTTGCTAGTTGGTGTGTTCCATGTATTGTTGAACATGACTTTTTATTTGAGTTAAAAAAAAAAAAATCTATAAAAATTTATGGAATTAATTACAAAGATGATGTTAAAAATTTAGAACAATGGTTGGAAAAATTAGGTAATCCTTATTATAAAATTGGGATAGATTCTACAGGGATTACAGGGATTAATTGGGGTGTTAATGGAATTCCTGAAAGTTTTTTGATAGATAAAAATGGAATTATAAAACATAAAATAAATGGCGTTATTGATGAAAAACAAATAAAAATCTTACTAACAAAAATAGAAGAACTAGAAAAATGAAGAAATTTTTAATTTTAATAATAACAACTTTATTTTTTCAAAACATACTGGCGGATGAAAATTTAGAAAAAAAGGCAAGAGATATTAACAAAAAAATTCGTTGTGTTGTCTGTCAAAGTCAAAGCATAGATGATTCAGATTCAATTTTAGCTAGAGATTTAAGAAAATTAATAAAAGAAAAATTAAATGAAGGACAAAGTGAAAAAGAAATTACGGATTATTTAGTAGAAAGATATGGTGAATTTATTTTACTTAAACCAAAAT
>PTKO01000006.1 GCA_002937775.1 Alphaproteobacteria bacterium MarineAlpha6_Bin4
ATAAAATTTTTAGATTTCAGTTTTCTAGTTTTAAAAAAATCATACATAATTTTTAAAGCAAATGATAAAAGAAAAATAAAAAAAATAAAATTAATATTATTTAATATTCCAACTAAAGAAAAAACTATTACAAAAGATAAATAAAAAAAACTTATCCAAAAATTAATATTTTTTTCTAAATATATGGCCAATGACTTTACACCAATTTTTTTATCATCCTCTTTATCTTGGCAGGCATAAATTGTGTCATATCCTAAAGTCCAAAAAAAACATGCTAAATATAATAATAAAGATTGATAGTCAAATTCTCCCTTAGCAGCTGTCCATGAAATTAAAACACTAAAATTAAAAACAATTGCAAGAAAAATTTGTGGCAAATTGGTATATCTTTTCATTAAAGGGTAAATTAAAATCAAAGGAAAAACAATTAGGCCTAGCAAAATACATGTAGAATTTAAAGTTAATAATATTGAAAGACCAATAGATATAAAAATTATAAATAATATTATTGCATCAGTAATTTCTAAATTTTCAGATGCCAAAGGCCTGGATTTAGTTCTTTTAACATTTTTATCAAATTTTATATCAATAATATCATTTATAATACAACCAGCAGATCTCATTATGAAAGATCCATATGCAAACAAAAAAATTAGATAAATATCGATTTCTTCTTTTAATACAATTAATATTGACCAAATTGCTGGGAACATTAATAACATAATTCCAGTTGGCTTATTTATTCTTATTAAAATGAGAAAGTTTTTTAAGTAATATAAAATATATTTAAACATAAAATTTTGAGAGATATTCTGCCATTAAAAAGATTATTTATAAAGACTGAACTTAAAGAGAAATCTTTAATCAATCTATCAGTTTCTAATACACATTATATATTAAATGTTTTAAGAATAAGAGAAAAACAAAAAATTTCTATTTTTAATGGAATTCAAGGAGAATGGGAGGGAATTATAAAAAGTTTAAATAAAAGAAAAGGCGTGATACTGATTAATAAACAAATAGAAAAACAAGAAAAGGATTTATTAATAAATATAATCTATGTACCAATAAAAGGTCATAGAAATCAATATTTAATAGAAAAAGTAACTGAGTTAGGCGTTTCTGATATTTATCCAATTGTTTCTGAACATTCGGTTATAAAAAAATTTAATTACAAAAGAGCAATCGCATGTTCCATTGGTGCTTCTCAACAGTCAGGAAGATTAACTATTCCAAAAATACATGAAATTAAAAATTTAAAAAAGTTATTAAGTTTATGGAATAAAAATAATAAAATTATTTTTTGTGATGAAACAGAAAAAAATAATTATTTTAGTGAATTATTTAAATTTAAAGCAGAAAAAAATATTAATACCGTTCTTATTGGGCCTGAGGGTGGTTTTTCTCTAGCCGAAAAAAATTTTTTAAAAAATTTGGATTTTATTAATGGAATAAGTTTAGGAAAAAGAATTTTAAGAGCAGACACCGCTGCAATTAAAGCTTTATCTTTGTTAACAGATAAGAAATATTAAAATATGAAAAAAAATTTAGAAAATAAAAAAGATATAATTGAATATTTTGAGAAGGGATCAAAACAAAAAAAATTTTGGAAAATTGGAACTGAGCATGAAAAGTTTATATACGATATAAAAACATTGAGGCCAATTAATTATTTTGGAAAAAATGGAATTTTATCTTTATTTAAGATGTTAAAAAAAAATGGATGGACTGGAATCAGTGAAAACAACAATCTAATAGCGTTAAAAAAAAAAGGT
Source organism: Alphaproteobacteria bacterium MarineAlpha6_Bin4 (assembly GCA_002937775.1). Lineage (GTDB taxonomy): Bacteria > Pseudomonadota > Alphaproteobacteria > CAYOOR01. The sequence continues at coordinate 1,776 of PTKO01000006.1, forward strand.
TCAACAATATCTCTTGAGCCAAGATGCCAAATTGAACTGTCTGGAGGAACAGTTAAAACAATTCATGAAACTTGTAAGCAAGCAAAAACTTATTTAGATGAACTTAAAAAAATTTGCAAAAAAAAGAAATTAGGAATTCTTGGTCTTGGCTATTATCCAAAAAAATTTAAAAAAAATACTGGTTGGGTTCCAAAAGAAAGATATAAAATTATGAAAAAAAAAATGAAAACCTCAGGTTCTCTTGGTATCGATATGATGTCTTCTACTTGTTGCATACAAACAAATTTAGATTACTCAAGTGAAAATGATATGTTTAAAAAAGTAAGAGTAGGCTTTGCTTTACAACCATTTGTTACAGCTTTATTTTCTAATTCACCTATTATAAATAATAAAAAATCTAAATTTTTAAGTTATAGAAGTTATATTTGGTCTAATACGGATAAAAAAAGATGTGGAGTAATTTCTGATGTTTTTTCAAAAAAATTTACTTTTGAAAAATATGTTAATTATTTATTAAAAGTACCAATGTACTTTGTTGTTAAGAATGGAAAATATTTTGAAATAAACAACCAATGTTTTGAAGATTTTTTAAATGGTAAATTAAAAAAATTTCCAAATCAATTGCCAACTATAGATGATTTAGAAAATCACATTAGCACAATTTTTACAGACGTTAGAATAAAGCAATATATTGAAATGAGAGGAGCTGATAGTGGTGCATGGAATAGAATCTGCTCTTTACCGGCTTTTTGGGTTGGACTGTTATACAGTCAAAAAATTTTAGATCAAATTTTTTTAATGATTAAAGATTGGAAATTGGATGAAATTTCTCAATTAAATAAAGATGTTCAGAAATATGGATTAAAATCAAAATTGAAAAATAAAAAAATTCAAAATATTTGTATTGAGATTTTAAAATTATCTCAAAAAGGTTTAAGTTTAAGAAATTGTTTAAATAAAAAGAAAGAAAATGAAGAATATTTTTTAAATACATTATTTGAAATAGCAAATTCTAATACAACACCTGCAGAAAAATTAATAAGTGATTATGTTGGTAAAAATAACAATTGTTATGACAAAATTTTTCCTGATAATTCATATTAGAAATATTTTAAATATGTATTTTTTAAAAAAATGAAAAAAAAATTTAAAAACTTAAACGAAGTTAGAAAAAGTATAGACAATCTAGACACACGTTTAGTTAAACTAATTGCTGAAAGAGAGTTTTATGCAAAGCAAGCAGTAAAATTTAAAAATAATAGAAGTGAAATAATAGATAAAAAAAGAATTAATGCTATTTTAAAAAGAATTAAAATTTTATCAAAAAAATATAAAGTAAATACTTTAACAGTTGAAAAGATTTGGTTATTAATGATAAAAAATTTTATTATTTTAGAAAAAAAATTATTTAAAAAGCCAAAAAAATAATTTTTTAATATTTATTTAAACGTCAGTTCCACCAACTAAAATTTCATCAACTAAAATTGTTGGTTGCCCAACTCCCACAGGAACCCCTTGGCCTTCTTTCCCACAAGTACCTATTCCACCATCAAGAGCCATGTTATTTCCGACTAATGAAATCTTTTTTAAAACCTCTTCACCTTTTCCTATTAATGTCGCTCCTTTAACTGGATAAGTTATTTTTCCATTTTCAATCATGTATGCTTCTGATGCTGAGAATTCAAATTGACCCGATGTTATATCTACGCTACCACCTGAAAAATTAACTGCGTACAAACCTTTTTTGACTGATTTAAATATGTCTTCTTGAGGAACATCACCTGACAGCATATAAGTATTAGTCATTCTAGGCATTGGAAGATATTCATAACTTTCCCTTCTACCGTTTCCAGTGGATTTAGTTTTCATTAAACTTGCATTCAATCTATCTTGCATATGTCCAACCATTATTCCTTTTTCAATTAATGTAGTACATTGACTAGGAGTTCCTTCATCATCAACTGTTATAGATCCTCTTTTATTATCAATTGTTCCATCATCAACGACTGTTACATTTTTAGAAGCAATTCTTTTTCCAAGTAGATCTGAAAAAACAGATATTTTTTTTCTATTAAAATCACCTTCTAATCCATGACCTATTGCTTCATGTAAAATTATTCCTGGCCATCCAGGGCCTAAAACAATTGGCATTTTTCCAGCTGGAGTTGTTTTAGATTTCAAATTTGTTATTGCTTGTCTTAAAGCATCTCTAGTTTGTTCTTTCCAAATATTTTCATCAAAAAAATCTATATAATTTTTTCTTCCTCCTGCTCCGCTTGAACCAGTTTCCATTCTTTTTCCATCATCAACTGTTATTGATATATTTAATCTAACTAAAGGCCTAATATCTCCACAGTTATAGCCTCCTTTTCTTAATATATGGACAGCTTGCCATTCTCCATGAAGAGATGCCGAAACTTGTTTAACTTTTTTATTTAATTTCCTTGCATACTCATCAATAGATTTTAAAAGTTTTGTTTTTTCTTCTGATGCAAACCCATTTAAAGGATTAACGCTTGAGTAATGTTTTTTATTAGTTCTTATAGGTTCGATAATTTTTGATTTAGATGAAGAGGACAAAATAGATTTAACAGTTTTACCTGCATTTTTTATGCTTTTCTCACTAATATCTGATGAATGAGAATATGCAGATGTTTCATTTTTTATAGAACGTAAACCAAAGCCTTTGTCAGTAGAAGCACTTGCATTTTTTATTTTTTTATCATCATATACAAAGCTTTCAGATTGTTTAAATTCTAAAAAAAGCTCTCCATCATCTGCTTTTTGTAATGATTCGTTCAATATTTTTTCTGTTTTATTAAAATTTAAGCCTTCTTTGTTGAAAAAAAGGTCATATGAATTGTAATTTTTAGTCATATTTACCTAAATAATATAGTTTAATTAATTAATTTTTGTTTATTTTTTTTGTTGATTAAGTTGTAATTTCTTTTACTTTATTTGTGTATAGGGAGTTAATTTGTGAAAAAAGTTCTATTTTTTTTAACATGTATGTCTATTTCTCTAGGTGTAACCCTAGCTGATGGAGGGCCAAAACCCTGGCAAATGGATTTTAGACCAGCAGCCACTCCAACTATGGAGAAAGTAGTTGCATTTCATAATTTTGTTAACCCAATAATTATAGCAATTGCTCTTTTTGTAATAGCTTTGATGATTTACATTTCTATACGTTTTAGTGAAAAAAATAATCCTAAACCTTCTAAAACTACTCACAATACATTTCTTGAGATAGCCTGGACAGTAATACCAGCTTTAATTTTAATTGTTATTTCTATACCAGCATTTAAACTTTTATATTTTTCTCATCATAATCCAAATACAGAAATGACCATCAAAGCAATTGGCAATCAATGGTATTGGTCTTATGAATATCCAGACCATGGAATTGCTTTTGATAGTAATATGAGTTGCGGTACTCAAGAAGAATGTGATGAATTGTCAAAAGAAACAGGTAAAAAATATGTAAGATTGCTTGATGTTGACGAACCAATCGTCGTTCCTGTAAATAAAAAAATTAAAGTTATTGCCACAGCTAGTGATGTAATTCATAGTTTTTCAGTTTCTGCATTTGGAATAAAAATTGATGGGGTTCCTGGAAGAGCACAAGACACATGGTTCGAAGTTCTTAACGAAGGACTTTATTATGGGCAATGTTCTGAACTATGCGGTATGCTTCATGGATTTATGCCAATAGCAGTTAAAGCTGTATCAGAATCAGAGTTTGAAGATTGGGTACAAAATAAAAAAGCTGCTGCTAATAAAGATAGTGAAATTAAAAAAGTAGAAATTATTAATAATTAAATTTTATGAAATTTGAAAAACATAATTATCATTTAGTAGACCCAAGTCCGTGGCCGGCACTTGGCACTCTTGCTGTTATAATACTTGCCTTTGGAGCAATTCATTATTTTGGAACTGGTAATCCATTTGTATCTCCGGGCGATGATCCTAATGAAGTGGTGAGAGGATCTATGACACCAATGTTGATTGGTTTAGCCCTAGTTGTACTTACAATGATATTTTGGTGGAGAGATGTTATAAAAGAATCTCATGGCGGATTTCATAATGAAATAGTTCAAATAGGACTTAAATATGGCATGGTATTATTTATTGCTTCAGAAGTTTGTTTTTTTGTAGCTTTTTTCTGGGCTTTTTTTGATGTTAGTCTCCCAGGACAACATGAATGGCGGGCTGCTATAGGTGGAGTTTGGCCACCAGAGGGGGATGGTTATCTAAAACCTGAAACAATGCACGCTGGGGGAATTCCACTTATTAATACAATTATTTTGCTTTCTTCAGGTGCTACACTTACTTGGGCTCATCATGGACTAAGGCATAATAATAGAAAACAACTTATCATCGGTTTAATAGTTACTTTAATTTTAGGTTTTACTTTTACTTTTTTGCAAGGATATGAATATCACGAAGCAAAATTTGGCTTTACAGAAGGAATTTATCCTTCAACTTTTTATATGGCAACCGGGTTTCATGGTTTCCATGTTTTAGTTGGTTCTACTTTTTTATTAGTTTGCTTGATTAGGTCTATCCAAGGTCATTTTACAGCAGATCATCATGTAGGTTTTGAAGCTGCAGCATGGTATTGGCATTTTGTAGATGTCGTTTGGATTTTTCTATTTACTGTTGTATATTGGTGGGGGACAATATAAGAAAAATGGCATACTCAGCTACAGCAGGACATCATGACCATGGACATCCAACAGGATGGAAAAGGTGGGTTTTTTCAACAAATCATAAAGACATAGGAACAATGTATATTATCTTTGCAATTGTTGCGGGATTAGTTGGTCTTGCAATGTCTTTAACAATGAGATCAGAATTAGCAGAGCCAGGCTTACAAGTTTTAGGTGGAGATCATCAACTTTATAATACGCTTGTGTCAATGCATGGGTTAATCATGATTTTCGCTATGGTTATGCCCTCTATGATAGGAGGTTTTGGGAATTGGTTTGTGCCGATTATGATAGGTGCCCCAGATATGGCATTTCCACGAATGAACAATATTAGTTTTTGGTTATTAATTCCAGGTTTTTTATGTTTATTGATGGCATACAAAACTGGTATGGGTTCTGGTTGGACCTTTTATCCTCCACTTAGTTCAAAAATTGGACATCCTGGGAATTCAGTAGATTATTTAATTTTAGGAGTGCATATCCTAGGAGCATCTTCAATCTTAGGTGCAATAAATTTCATTACTACAATTTTTAATATGCGTGCTCCAGGTATGACGTTACACAAAATGCCATTATTTGTTTGGGCAATTTTAGTTACAGTTTTTTTATTACTTTTATCACTTCCTGTTTTAGCTGGTGCTATAACGATGTTATTAACAGATAGGAATTTTGGAACTAGTTTCTTTGACCCAGCTGGCGGAGGTGATCCAGTTTTATTTCAACACTTGTTTTGGTTTTTCGGACACCCAGAAGTTTATGTTTTAATTATACCTGGTTTTGGTGTTATTAGTCATATAGTTGCAACTTTTTCAAAAAAACCAATATTTGGTTATTTAGGAATGGCCTATGCAATGGTTGCAATTGGCGTTGTAGGATTTGCGGTATGGGCTCATCATATGTACACATCTGGTATGGACATAGACACAAGGGCATATTTTAATGCAGCTACTATGGTTATTGCAGTCCCAACTGGTATAAAAGTTTTTAGTTGGCTTGCAACTATGTGGGGAGGATCTATTAGTTTTAAGACTCCAATGTTATGGGCTTTAGGTTTTATATTTTTATTTACAGTAGGTGGGGTAACAGGCGTTGTGCTTGCAAATGCCGGACTAGATTTTGCTTTACATGACACCTATTATGTTGTTGGACATTTTCATTACACTATGTCTATTGCAGCGCTTTTTGGAATTTTTGCTTCATTTTATTATTGGTTTTCTAAAATGTCAGGAAAAGAATATTCTGAAAGTTTAGGAAAGCTTCATTTTTGGTTAACATTCATAGGTGTTAATGTGACTTTTTTCCCTATGCATTTTCTAGGTTTAGCTGGAATGCCTAGAAGAATTCCTGATTATCCTGACGCATATGCTGGTTGGCACGGTATTTCAACGATAGGAGCATACATTAGTGCTGCTGGTACCGTTGTTTTTCTTTATCTTGTTTTTAAAGCACTTGCATCTGGTAAAAAAGCTACAGCAAATCCATGGGGCGAAGGTGCTACAACTTTGGAATGGACAGTAAGTTCACCACCACCTTTTCATACTTTTGGCGATAAAGTTCCTAAAACTTAATTTTAAAAATTACTGTTTTGAGAGGTTAATTAAATGATAACAAAAACTGCCTCTTATTATAAAAAAGTTTCTAATGAGCCAAATTATATTTTTTTTATAAAAGATTACTTTAGCTTAGTTAAACCAAAAGTAATGACGTTAGTTGTTTTTACAGCTTTTGTAGGGATCTTTGTAGCGCCAGTTAATATTCATCCTTGGTTAGCATTTGTTTCAATTTTTTGTATTGCTTTAGGATCTGGTGCAGCTGGAGCTTTTAATATGTGGTACGAAAGTGATTTAGATTTTAAAATGCTTAGGACACGCAAGAGAGCTTTGCCATCAGAAATAATAAAAAAAACTGAAGCTTTGGGTATAGCAATTTTTTTATCTTTTATATCGGTATACGTAATGGCTGTTACTATTAGTTATTATGCAGCAGCATTTTTAGCTTTTTCAATCTTTTTCTATGTAGTTATTTATACAATTTGGCTGAAACCTAAAACAAAATATAATATAGTAATTGGAGGAGCGGCTGGTGCATTTCCTCCTGCGATTGGCTGGCTTTCTGTTACTGGCAGTCTTGATGTTTTACCTTTTTTAATGTTTCTTATAATTTTTATGTGGACTCCGCCACATTTCTGGGCGCTATCTATTTATTGTTTAAAGGATTATAAGTCAGCAGGTTTTCCAATGCTTCCAGTTGTATCTGGAGTTAAAAAAACAAAAGAACAAATTGTTATATACTCAATCTTAATGTTTTTAGTAACGTTACTTCCTTTTATTTTGGGTTATTTTGGAGTAATTTATCTCTTTTTATCTATAGTTCTAGGAATATATTTTATTTATCATTCACTTAAAGTTTATTTTGATAATAATAAAAATGAAAAAAAATCTATAAAAATGTTTCTTTATTCGATTATTTATTTATATATTTTATTTTTAGGGATGATTATAGACCGTTTAAATTTATTAAACTAATTATGGTAAAAAATTTTAACAAAGAAGAATTAAAAAAAAGAAAAGCTAAAAATTTAGCTTTATTAATAATTTTATTAACGCTAGTTTTGATTTTTTACGTCATTACTTTTGTTAAACTTTCATAATTTCTTTATATGAAAAATAATAATTTAAAAATAACTTTTAGTCTTATTTTTGTTGTAACTTTTATGCTTTTTTTATCATTTGCAGCTGTTCCTTTATATAAATTATTTTGTCAGGTGACTGGTTATGGCGGTACACCAAAAATAGTTAATATAGAAAATGAAATAAAAGTTGCTGAAAAAAAAATAAAGATTGAATTTAATTCAGATATAAATAAAAAATTGAATTGGTCTTTTAAACCAGAGCAAAGAAGTGTTGAGTCTAAAATAGGAGAATCCATATTAGCTTTCTACAAAGCTAAAAATAATGGTATTGAAAGTATAACAGGAATTGCTACATACAATGTTCTTCCATTTGAAGCAGCAAAATATTTTAACAAAGTTGATTGTTTTTGTTTCGAAAATCAAACATTAGAACCAGGAGAAGAGGTTTTGTTACCAGTAAATTTTTATATTGATCCCGAGATCTTAGACGACCCAGATGTAAAACATTTAAATAGTATTGTTTTATCATATACTTTTTTTGAATCAGACCAGAACCTAGAAAAAATTTCAAAGAGTAATAACTAAATTTTGTGAAAACTCCTTCACTTATATATATTCTTAAAAATTTATCTTGCCCACAATGTGGAAAACAATCAGTGTTTCAAACTTATTTAAGATTAAAAAAAAGATGTCATTGTGGTTTAAAGATATCAAATATTGACATTGGCGATGCACCGAGTTTTTTTGCAATGTTTTTTTTAAATATTTTTATAATTTTACTTGCAATTACAGTTGAAATAAAATTTTCCCCGCCACTTTGGATTCATATTATTTTGTGGGCTCCATTAATAATAATATTATCGATTTTATTAATAAGATATTTAAAAGTAATTTTTTTATTTTTAAATTTTAAATACAGAAACAAGTAAGTGTTATTTAAAATAAAAACTATAACTTTAATTTCAATAATAGCATCTGTAATTTGTTCAAGTTTAAGCTTTTGGCAAATTAAAAGACTTAAATGGAAACAAGATTTGATTAATAATCTTGAAAAAGCTTACAATTCAGAAGCAGTAAATATAAATAAATTAACTGGGGATTTCCTGAACTTTAAATTTAAAAAAGTATATTTAGAAGGATATTATATTAATGATAAAAGTATGTTTTTAGGACCTAGAGTAAATAAAGATAAAGTAGGCTATAATTTAATAACGCCATTTTTGATTAAAGATAACAGATATATTTTAATAAATAGAGGTTGGATCAAAGAAAAAATAAAAATAAGAAAAAAAGAAAATAAATATAAAGTAAAAGGTATATTAAAAGAGGCAAATATAAAGAATGCTTTTACCCCAAAAAATTCTATGGAAGAAAATTTATGGTTTTATATAAATACTAATCAAATGTCAGAATTTTCTGATGTGAAAGTGATAAATAATGTTTTTTTAGATTTAATTGAAAGCAATCCCAATGATAATTTTGTTGCTATAAACAGAATTTCAAAAATAACAAATAACCATTTACAATATGCAATAACTTGGGCAATACTTGCATTATTATTTTTAGTCATGAATTATATTTACTGCAATAGAAATAAATGAAAATAAACTTTTACAAAAATTTAGAAGAAAAATATAAAGAAATATCATTACTGTATGAAGCTATGGGAATTTTACATTGGGATAGGGCGACTATCATGCCTAAAAATAGTAACAATGGCAGAACTGACCAGCTTACAAACCTATATGTTTTGTCTCATAGAATGTTGAAGGATAAAAAAATTTATGAATTTATAACAAAATCAGAAAAAATAAAAAAATTAAATATTTGGGAAAAAAAAAATATTAATTTAATTAAGAAAGAATATGTTCTAAATAATGCGTTAGACAAAGACCTATTAGAAAAAATTTCAAAAGCTACATCAGAATGCGAAATGCAATGGAGAATTTCTAAAGAAAAAAATGATTTTAATTCGGTAGCTCCTTACTTGGAAAAAGTAATAAAATTAAGAAAAATTGAAGCTGGAATTAAAAGTAAGGTTTTAAATTGTGGTTTATATAATGCTTTATTAAATGATTATGAAGAGAATTTAAATTCTAATGAAATTGATAAAATTTTTAATCAATTACTTACTTTTCTACCAGATTTCTTAAAGGAAGTTTTAGTTTTTCAAAAAAAAAATAAAAAAATACTAAATATAAAAGATGAAATACCTATAAATTTTCAAGAAAAGCTTGGTAAAACTTTAATGGAAAAAATAGGTTTTGATTTTTTATATGGTAGGCTAGATATTAGTATGCACCCATTTTGTGGAGGCTCATATAAAGATTCTAGAATAACTACTAGATATAATAAAGCCAATTTTGTTGAAAGCCTTATGGGCGTTTTACATGAAACTGGACATGCTTTATATAATTTAGGATTGCCAGAAAAATGGAAATATCAACCCGTTGGTGATGCACTAGGCACAGTTGTACATGAAAGTCAGTCCCTTTTTATGGAAATGCAAATTTGTAGGAGTTATGAATTTTTAAAATTTGCCTCACCTTTCATTAAGAAAATTTTTAAAAAAAGTGGAAAAAAATGGGAAGCTGATAATTTATATAAGATTTATACTTTTGTTAAACCTAGTTATATAAGAGTTGATGCGGACGAGGTAACGTATCCTTTACACGTAATTATAAGATATAAAATAGAAAAGGATCTTATTGAAGGAAATATTAAAGTTAAAGAAATACCAAATATATGGAATATGTATATGAAAAAATATCTTAATATTAAACCAAAAAATAATACAGAAGGCTGCTTACAAGATATTCATTGGTATGATGGAACATTTGGCTATTTTCCCACATATACATTAGGTGCGCTATATGCAGCACAATTGCATAATAAATTAAAAAATAAAATTCCAACTATTGGAAATCAAATTAAAAAAGGCGAGTTTAAAAATCTAATAAATTGGTTAAGAAAAAATATTCACTCAAAAGGTTCGTTGTCTAATAGTAATGAGCTAATTAAAAATATTACTGGAGAGGAATTAAATATTGAATATTTTAAAAAACATCTAATAAATAGATATCTAAATTAATAAAAACTTAGTAAGTATCAAATTGTATTACGAAAGTACTAGAAATAATAAATTAAAAAAGAGTTTCAGCGAAGTTTTGTTAACGGGCTTAGCTGAGGATGGCGGTTTATTTCTTCCTAAAAAATGGCCAAAGTTTTCAAAAAAAGAATTAGTTAAATTTAAAAAAATGAATTATCAAGAAATTGCATTTCATGTTTCAAAAAAATTTATAGGGAATGAGATAAAAGATAGTGACTTAAAAAAAATAATTTTAAAGTCATTTAAAAATTTTTCAAAAAAAGAAATTGCTTCTTTTAAAAATTTAAATGATAACAAATGGCTTTTAGAATTATTTCATGGGCCCACTCTTGCTTTTAAGGATTATGCATTACAAATTGTAGGAAATTTATTTGAGTTTATTTTAAAAAAAAATAAAAATAAAATTACAATTATTGGCGCAACATCTGGCGATACCGGCTCAGCAGCCATAGATGCTTGTAAAAATAAAAGTACAATGGAACTTTTCATTTTTCATCCTTATAAAAAAGTTTCTAATATTCAACGTAGACTAATGACAACTGTTAATGCAAAAAATATTCATAATATTGCAATAAAAGGAAATTTCGATGATTGTCAAAGAATTGTAAAAAAATTATTTACAGATAAATATTTAAAAAGTGTTTTTAGTTTTTCTGCTATTAATTCTATTAATTGGGCAAGAATTTTATTTCAAATAATATATTATTTCTATTTTGTATCAAAAATTAATTTAAAAAATAAAAAATTTAATTTTTCTGTTCCTTCAGGTAACTTTGGGAATGTTTATTCTGGTTATGTAGCAAAAAAAATTGGGCTTCCTATTGATAAATTAATTATTGCTACAAATGAGAATGATGTCTTATCTACTTTTACAAATAATGGTTATATTAAGTTAAAACCAGTTAAACAAACTATATCTCCTAGTATGGATATACAACTACCAAGTAACTTAGAAAGACTTATTTACGATTTATTTAATAAAAACAATAGTTTAGTTAAGAGTCATATTGAAAAATTATATAAAAATAAAAGAATTATAATTAATAAAAAATATCTTAAAAAAATACAAAATAATTTTAAATCTTCAAAGGTAACTGAAAGTAATACTCTATTAATATTAAAAGATTTTTTTCTTAAAAATAAGATTGTACTTGATCCCCATACAGCGGTAGGCATTGCTGCAGAAAAACAATGTAAAATAAAAAAACAACCATTAGTTTATATTTCCACAGCTCATCCCGCCAAATTTCCTGAAACAATTTATAAAGCTTTAAAGAAGAAAATAACATTGCCAAACAAATATAAATATTTGTTAAAATCCAAAGAGAGTTATAAAGTAATTAATTTAAATTATAATAAAATTAAAAATTACATAATTGAAAAATCTATTTTTGTAAAAAATGTATAATATTTTTTTAATAAAAAAAGAGAAGGAGCTTATTGGTAAAGATGTTGTTTTAAAAAAACCAAAAAGAGAAAATTGGAAGGAATGGGCAGAACTTAGACAAAGATCAAGAGAATTTTTACAGCCATGGGAACCAAAATGGCCTAATAATTTTCTCACAAAGGATTCTTTTATGAGCTTTATAAGTATGGTTGAAAAATCATTAAAGAATAAAACTGGTTATAATTTTTTTATTTTTAATAAAAAAAATAATCTGTTAATGGGAGGCGTAAGTTTAACAAATTTTAAATCAGAAGGTTATAAAAGTATCACAATTGGTTATTGGATGGGAAAAGAGTATGCGGGAAAGGGATATATGAAAGATTCCCTCAAAATCATTTGTGATTATTGTTTTACAGATTTAAGTATAAATAGAATAGAAGCTGCCTGTTTGCCTAAAAATTTGACAAGTAAAAAAGTTTTGTTGAATGTTGGTTTTAAAATAGAGGGCTATGCAAAAAAATATTTAAATATCAACGGAAAATTAGAAGACCATTTACTTTTTGCAAAAATAAAAAAAGGAATTTAACATTTACCAGAGTTTGAACTTAAAAAATTTGGGTTTATTCCAATAGATTTCACTGCCTGTGTCCATTTCTTTTCAGCTTTACATTCAAAAATTAACTTTGAATTGCCTGGTGCAACTAACCAGCCATCATTTGTCAATTCTTCTTCTAGTTGTCCAGCAAACCAACCAGCATACCCTAATGCAAAAAGGGACCTTCTAGGGCCTTCACCTTTAACTATTGATTTAAGTATATTAATATTAGAAGTTAATGAAATTTCACTATCAACTTTTATAGTTGTTTCGTCTTTAAATTCTGAAGTATGAAGTATAAATCCCTTTTTTGTATCAACTGGTCCGCCATATGTAATTGGAATATTATCAATATTTGAGTTATTATTTAATTCTTCATTATTTATTATATTTTTTATTTTAGTTTGAATAATAGGTTGATTTATTACAATACCCATAGCACCTTCATTTTTATGTGTAATTATATAAATTACAGATTTGTAAAATCTGGGGTCTGTCATTGATGGAGATGCTATTAAAAATTTACCTGATAAAAACTTTTTACTTTTTTTCATATAATTAATTATATTACTTTAAAGACTGATATAGTAAATTTAAATATATAAAATGAATTTAATATTGCTAAGAAACACTTTTCTTTTTTTTCTTTTTATTTTAAATTTTTTATCTATTTCGCTAGCTAAAAGTGAAAAAAATTTTATAGAACATGAACATGTGTCGCTAGAGTTAATTTCTTCGGTTAAATCAATATCTAATACAAATAATTTAAATCTCGGACTTCATTTTAAATTAAATAAAGGATGGAAAATTTATTGGAAATATCCTGGTAAAGCAGGGTATCCTCCTCAAATTGATTGGACTAATTCAAAAAATATTAAAAATTTAGAAATTATTTGGCCAAAACCAAAAAAATTTGAAATTTTAGGAATGGAAAGTATTGGATATTCAGACGAGGTTGTTTTACCAATCAAAGTATTTTTAAATGAAAATAATAAAGATCTATTAGCAAATCTTAATATTGATTATTTAACTTGTAAAAAAATATGTGTCCCGTATTCGGACAATCTAATATTAAGCATTCCAATAGGAGATGGAGAAGACTCAAAACACAAAAAAATCATAAAAACTTATATTGATAAATCTAATTATTTAACTTATTCCAAATTATTTAATTCAGATAGTATTTTATTTTTTTTATTTATAGCATTTATCGGCGGGTTTATTTTAAATTTCATGCCTTGTGTTTTTCCTGTTCTATCTTTAAAAATTTATAATGTATTATTGCAACAAAAAAAGAATGTAAGTAGTGAAACTGTAAAAAAAAATTTTCTAGCAACTATACTAGGAATTTTATTTTCTTTTTTAATTTTATCTTTTATTACTATTTTTTTAAAAAGCCTAGGCCATAATTTAGGTTGGGGGTTTCAATTTCAATCACCCATATTCTTATTTTTTATGATTTTAATATTATTAATTTTTTCATTAAATTTAATAGATGTATTTAAAATTGATATTCCAAATTTTTTTAAAAATAATCTAAATAATATTATTATTTTGAATAAAAAAAATTCTGAATTTTATCAAAATTTTTTATTAGGATCTTTTATAACGATTTTGTCTACACCTTGCTCTGCTCCCTTTATAGGAACAGCATTAGGATTTGCGTTTATTAGTCCAAATCATACAATTTTTTTAATTTTTCTTTTTATTGGTCTTGGATTATCTAGCCCTTATATTGTTTTAGCTACGAACCCAAAGATTTTATTATTTCTTCCAAAACCAGGATTATGGATGAAAAAATTAAAATATTTTTTAAGTATTTTATTAATAGCTACAGCCATCTGGCTTTCTAGCGTTTTACTGATTCAAATTAATGCTATTGATAACCAAGTAAATAAAAATAATTGGTTAGAATTTGATAAAGATAGGCTTGGTGAATTAATAAAAAAAGATAATGTTGTTTTTATTGATATAACGGCAGATTGGTGTATTACATGTTTTTATAATAAAAAAACTGTAATTGATAGAAAAAAAGTTAAAGTTTTATTTGAAAAATATAATGTAAAAAAGATGCGTGGTGATTTAACAAAGCCAAATAATGAAATTAATGAATATATAAATAGTTTTGGCAGATTTGGCATTCCTGTAAATGTTTTATATAGCCCATCAACACCCCAAGGCATATTATTATCAGAAGTCTTGACTGTTAAAGAACTTTTGAGTACCTTCGAAAGTATAAAAAATGATTAAAGAAGGCGATATATTTCCAAATAACAAAGTAACAGTTGTTGGAAGCCAATCTGAAGAAATTGAAACAGACCAATTATTTTCAGGAAAAAAGGTAATTTTATTTGCTGTTCCAGGAGCTTTTACTCCAACTTGTAATAATTCTCACTTACCTTCCTTTATTAAAAATTATGATGAAATAAAAAATAAAGGAGTTGATAATATAATTTGTCTATCAGTTAATGATCAATTTGTCTCAAAAGTTTGGAGAGATAGTAAATCTGTAAAAGATGATTTTTTATTTATGGCTGATGGAAATGCTAAAATTACAGAATCTTTAGACATGATTTTGGATTGTTCAGGATTTGGTATGGGTAACAGATCAAATAGATACGTAATGCTGGTAGAAGACAAAGTAGTTAAAAAGTTAATTGTGGAAGAAAACCCAGGTGTTTGTGATTTAACAAATGCAGAAGCTATTATGAAATCTATTTAGATTTACTTATAGCATCTTTTGCCAAGAAATCCGCTCTTTCATTTAATATATTCTCATTGTGGCCTTTTACCCATACCCAGTGTACTTCATGATTCATGATTTTTTGATCTAATGATTTCCACAAATCAGAGTTTTTTACATCTTTTTTGTTTGAAGTTTTCCAACTATTTAATTTCCATTTATTTATCCAAATAGTTATACCTTCTTTAACATATTTACTATCAGTATAAATATTAATTCTTGTTTTTTTCTTAAAATACTTAACAGCTTCTATTGCAGCAGTTAATTCCATTCTATTATTTGTAGTATATTTTTCTGAACCACTATATTCTTTTATTTTTTTACTTTCGTTTTTAATTATAAAACTCCAACCACCAGGTCCTGGATTTCCAATACACGAACCATCAGTATAAATATCAACACTTTCCATATTTATTTAAAAATATTTTTTAAATTATTAGATTGAAAATATTTTAACTTTCGAAGGTAATCTTTTGGATTTTTTTTATATTTTTTTGGAATTTTTTTATTTTGTAAATCCATTAGTCTTGACAAATAAAACCTTAAACTACTTACTCTTAAAAAGAAATTAATGTTCCTAATTTCATTATTTTCTAATTTTCTAACAGAATTATAACCTTTAATTAAATTTTTCATTTTATTAATATCTAAATTTTTTTTATAACACCACGCATTTATACATATTGATAAATCATAGCAAAAGAAATCATTGCAAGCATTAGATAAGTCAATTACTCCAACAATATTATTATTTTTAAAAAAAACATTATCTGGAAATAAGTCCCCATGAATAATTCCCATAGGTAAATTTTTAGGCCAATTTTTCTTTATATAATTAATTTCTTCTTTTAAAAACAACGCTCCTTTTTTTGACAATTTTATTCTTTTAGTTAAAGCATGCCACTCTTTTAAAGAAAAATCGTTTTTTCTTTTATTTTTGAATCCTAAAGTTTTTTTATGTAATGTTGCTAAGATTTTTCCTAATTTATAACAATGTTGATTATTAATTTTTTTTGTAATTTTACCGTCAATAAATTCTACAATTGAGAATTGTTTTTTTTTGTAAGTATTTAATTGCTTATTTTTATTATTAGATATTATTTTTGGAGTAGGGAAATTTTTTTTTCTTAGAAAATTTATCAATTCTATAAAAAAAGATAGATTTTTTTGTTTAATTCTTTCCGTAATTTTATTTTCATAAATTGTTAGAACATATTTTTGTGCTTTTGTTTTAAAAAAATAATTTGTATTTTCTATACCCTCATCTATACCTTCAAAGTAAGAAAGTTCTCCAATAGAATAATTTTGAATATATTTTTGGAATTCTTTCTTGGTAATTTTTGTGTAATATGCCAATATTTATATATAAAATAAGATATTATATTTATAGTAGTTTAGATAAAAATAAAAAAAATGAATAAAAAAAAGATTTCTCAACTTGAACCATACTGCGTTAATGTTGTCAAAGGCAAAAAATATGCGTGGTGTTCATGTGGTTTAAGCTTAAAACAACCGTATTGTGATGGATCACATTCAAAAACTAAATTTAAACCTATGATTTTTACAGCTAATAATAGTGAGACTATTTATTTATGTGGTTGCAAGCATTCTAAAAAATCTCCATACTGTGATGGGAGTCATAGCTCTTTATAATTTCTTTCTTTATTTTTTTTTTCTTTAAATAGTTCAGTAATTGACTTTGCAATAGAATCACTTTGATTGACAACCTTTTCTTGCTTAAAAAATTCTAAGATGCTTTTTATTGATACTTCAAGAGCTATTTTTTTTATATCTGAAATAGCCTCATTTTTTGATTGCTCAATTCTATCAAATATTTTTTTTTCATATGTTAAGTTATAATTTTTTTCTTCATTCAAAAGTTTTTTTTTTAAATTTAGGCCCTCTTCGTTTGCATTTTTGATAATTATTTTTTTGTTCTCAATCATTTTTTTTAAATTCGTTTTTGCTTCTATTAAATTATCTTCTGCCTCTTTTTTTATTTTTCTTGCTTCTTCAATTTTTTTTCTTATTTCTTCAATTCTTTTATCTAAAGCCTCAATCAAAGCTTTCTTGCCTTTTTTAAAGCATAAAATTACAAAAATAATAAAGGCAACTGCTACCCAGAAAGTTTCACTATGTAAAAGTTCTCCAAAAATATTATTGATTGATGTCATTCTTAATTTCTTTCAAATTTTTATTTATTATTAATTTTATTTTATTTTTTTTTTTATTTTTTATTGATATTTTTTTTAAAATTTCATCACTTAAATTTAAAGAAATTGCATTAATTTCTTTTAATACCTTTTTTTTATTTTTAAGAATCTCTTGTTCGTTTTTCTGTAATTTTTTTTCTAGTTTTTCTTTTAAAACATTATAATTTTGACTTATTTTCTTATTAGTTGTTTCTTTTAAACTATTAATTATTTCTCTTGCTTCTGTTTCTGTATCTTCTCTTACTTTATCTAGCTCATCATTTATTATTTTAGTTTCCTTATAAATTTTTTCAGATGCATAAATATTATTTTTTATTTCATCTTCCCTATTTTTTATGACTGAAGAGATTCTAGGTATAATGATTCTAGACATTATTAAATATAATGTTACGAAGCTTACTACAAGCCAAAATATTTGACTTGGATAAGTTGCAATTTCCAACTGAGGCATTTTTTTTTAAAATTTGAAAAATTATACAAATAGAAAAAAAAATGCGATTAGCAAAGCATATAACGCCACAGCTTCGACTAACGCAAAGCCTAACATTCCAATTGGAAAAACTTGTGGTCGTGCAGACGGGTTTCTAGCTATAGCAGTTACTAGTGCCGCAAAAATACTACCTATTCCTGCGCCAACTCCTCCCAATCCAATGACTGCAAGTCCGGCTCCAATTATTTTAGCTGCTTCTATTTCCATATAATCCTCCTAATTAATGTAGATTAATAGCTTCATTTAAATATAAGCAAGTTAATATAGTAAACACATAAGCTTGTAAAAAAGCAATAAGAACTTCTAAAGCTGTTAAAGCAACGTCGACCATGAGTGGTGCAATGCCAAATATTCCTAAAGGAACTATAAATCCTGCAAATATTTTTAACATTGTATGACCAGCCATCATATTGGCAAACAATCTTACAGATAAGCTTATAGGTCTTGATAAATAAGATATTATTTCAATAGGTATCATCAAAGGTAACATTACCATTGGAACACCTTTTGGTACAAATAAGCCAAAAAATTTAAATCCATGAATAAAAATTCCAAGCAAAGTAACAAGTAAAAAAACAAACATTGCTAGCACAAACGTAACAATTATATGGCTTGTAAAAGTAAAACTATAAGGCAACATACCAAGCATGTTACCGAAGAGTAGAAAAGTAAATAATGTAAATATTAAGGGAAAAAATTTATGACCTTTGTCTCCTATATTATCACTAACCATATTAGCAATAAATTCGTAAAAAATTTCTGAAACTGATTGTAGCCGGCTTGGTACTAAACTTTTTTTTTTAATAGATACTAATAATAGTAAACTAACTAAAATAATAGATAAGCTCATAAATAGTGAAGAATTTGTATAAGAAATGTTTGTTTCAAATATTTCTAGAGGTATTAATTCTTTTATCTTAAATTGATAAATAGGATCAGCCATAATTAAAAAAAAAATACTTAATGCAATTTATCATTTTTTTTTTTAAAACCAACCTCAAATCCTAATTTTTTTACAGATCTGTAGACATTTATAATTCCTGTTGCAAAACCAAGAACTAAAAAAATAATTAAGAAAACAGGTTTAGATTGAAAATAATTATCAAGGAAAATGCCAATTACTAAACTTACAATTATTGCAGATATTAATTCTACCCCTGATTTTAAATAAACTCCAAAATCTTTAAAATCTTTATTTTTTTTATTTTTTGACTTTGAATTTAAATTTTTTAAATTTTCTAGTCTTTTACTGAAGTCTTTAAGTTTTTTCTTCAATATTTTTAACTAACTTCTCTAAGTTTTTGTGCTTCTTCAAGTTTAACAGATATTAATTTAGAAACACCCGTTTCAGCCATTGTCACTCCATACAATCTATCCATATGTGCCATTGTTATTGGATTGTGTGTAATAATAATAAATTTAGTAGACGTATCTTGATTAATTTTTTTGATTACCTTACAGTATTTTTCAATATTAATATCGTCTAATGGGGCATCCACTTCATCTAAAACACAAATAGGTGAGGGATTTTGTAAAAAAACTGCTAAAATTAGAGCTGTTGCAGCCATAGTTTTTTCTCCTCCAGATAATAATGATAATGCATTCATTTTTTTCCCAGGTGGTGATGCAAATACCTCCAATCCAGATAATAAAGGGTCAGATGAACCAACCATTTTAAGAAAAGCTTTTCCTCCATCAAAAAATTGAGTAAATAAATCTTTAAAATTTTTATTAATCCCATCAAAACAGTTATTAATTTTTTCTCGACCTTCTTTGTTTATGCTTGATATTGTTTCTCTTAATTTCATTATTGCTTTTTCAACATCTATTTTTTCATTAACCATTCTTTCTATTTTTTTATTCGTTTCTTTTGCCTCATTTTCTGCTGTAAAGTTTATTGGTCCTATATTATCAAATTTTCTCTTTTCCGCGTTTAAATTACTTTGCAAAATATTCATTGCTGGTAGATCTTTAACATTAATTTTTTCTTTTTCTAAGAGATTCTCATCTAATTTTAAAGAAAAGTTATTTTCACTTTCTTGATAAGCATTATCTAAATCATTTTTTAAATATTCTAAATCTGTTTCTAATCTAGTTTTTTCTTCATGATGCTCTATTTTTTTATCTGAATTTAATTTTATTTTTTCATCTATTTCTTTTGTTTGGGTTGGGTCTATTATAATTTCTTTTTCTAATTTATTAATACTTTCATCTAATAAAGCTATTTTAGCTTCAATATCTTTATTTTTATTATTTATCTCTTCAGGTTTTTTTTCTAAGATTAATAATTCATTATCAGTAAATTTTTCTCTTTCTTGAAGTTCATTCATATGTTTTTTTGCATCTTCAATTCTTTTGCTCCATTTAGAATGTTCTTCTTCAAAATCAAAAATTTTGTCTAAATTTGTTAATTTAGAAAAATTATTTTTTATATCTTTAATTGCTGTAAATACACTACCAATTTTTTCTGAAATAATATCAAAGGTATTTTTTATAGGATTAATTATTTCTGTATTTGTTTTGATCAATTCATCAATTTTAGAATTTAATTCATTTGATTTTGATATAATAAATTCAATTTTTTTGAGTTCACTTTCTATATCTTTTTTTAAATTTATAAAATTTTCTTTATCTGTATTTTTTTCGGTATTTGAAATTTTTATATCTAGCTCCTTAGTTTCATTAAATATATTTTTTTGAAGCTTAGATAGAGAGAAATTTGCATCTTCAAGAAACTTTTTTTCTCTTGAAATATCATCAGACAATTGTACTAGTCGATTTTTTAGATTTTCCTTTTGAATTGATATTCTATTAATCTCATCTAAATTTTTTTGTTTTTCTATAAGATTATTTTGTTTTTCAATTTTTAGACTATTTAATTCGTTGTTTTTTTTATTATTTTTATTTAAAAATTTATCTTTTTCGTTTTTATAATTTTCAAGAAGAGCATCAATTTCTTTTATATTAAAATTGATTTTTTCTAACCTTTCAGTTTTTTTTTTAATTTTATCTATGTTATTGATGCATCTAATTTTTATAAGTGAAATTTCCAAGTTATTTATCTTGTTTTTAACTGTTTTATATTTTTCTGCTTCTTTTACTTGTTTTTCAAGAATTTTATACTGATCTTTATGGGTTTTAATAATATCATCTAATCTTGATAAATTTACATCCGCTGATTTTAGCTTAAGTTCAGATTCATGTCTTCTTGCATGTAAACCAGTAATGCCAGCCGCTTCTTCTAATAATATTCTCCTTTCTTCAGGCTTAGATGTGATCAATCTATGAACTTGACCTTGCGCAACTATTGAAGTTGTATCTGGGCCAGATGATGCATCAGCAAATAGTAAATGTACATCTTTTGCTCTAACTACTTTATTATTTACATAGTATGTAGAACCTTTCTCTCTTTCTATTTTTCTTTTTATTTCAATAGTTTCTAACTCGTTAAATAATTCTGGTGCTTTTTTCTTTTTATTATCAATAGTAATTTCAATTTCAGCTAAATCGTTCTGAGGCCTAATGGAAGTTCCGCTAAATATTACATCATCCATTCCTTTGCCACGCATTTCTTTTGGCGATGTTTCTCCCATGATCCATTTCAGCGAGTCTACTATATTAGATTTTCCACACCCATTAGGACCAACAATTCCAGTTAATCCTTTTTCAATATCTAGCTCTGTTCTTTCAACAAAAGATTTAAAACCAGTTATTTTTATTTTAGTAAAATCCATCTTAGTTAATTAATTTTATAATAATTTTTTCAAAATTTTCGTAATCCATAGCACTATATTTTTTACCATTAATTATTAACGAAGGAGTAGATGTTATATTATATTTTTTTTCAGCAATTGATCTTGTTTCTAAAATTTTATCAACTAATTTTTCATCTATAAAACAGGCATTAATTTTGCTTTCTTTTAATCCAGCTAATTTTCCTATATTTTTTAAATTATTTTTATAAGTTTCATCATTTGTATTCGAAATCCATTTTTTTTGCGTTGTAAGAATTAATTTAACAAAATCAAAATATTTTTCTTTTGGTGCACATTTTGCTAAAACAGAGCCAAATAAGGCTTGTTTATCTAAAGGAAAATCCCTAAAAATGAATTTTATTTTATTAGTATCTATATAATTTTTTTTTATTTTTGGATAAACTTCTTTATGAAAATTTGCACAATGTACACATGTCATTGAAGCATATTCTATGACAGTTACACTTGCGTTTTTATTTCCTAAAAAAACCTCTTCGTCAGTTTTTGCATTAATAATTTCATATTTATAAAAAACAAAGAGTGTTAATATGATTAAAAATTTGCCTATATTGTATTTCATTTTTTAGATACAACTATATATTGTATAATTATAAAAATTAATGCGTATTAGTTCAAGATATATTTTTATTTATCACGAAATGTTTTGTTAAGCTTATTTAATGCTAATTTTAAAGATTCTTCCTTAATTTTATTAATATCTTTAGAAAAATCATCAATTTTATTTTTTACAATTTTTTTCTTTTTATCTTCATATTTAAAATTAAAATCCTGTACTACGCTGATTTTAGTAATTGCTTTATATCCTAAATATTGATTTACTTTTTCTATTATCTCTAAATTTTTAAATTCTACTTCCATCGATTTTCCTCTTACTGTTTTTAAATAAATAACACCGTTTGAATTTTCTATATTTGAAAATGAAATTTTTATTGGAAAACATAAATTGGAAATTTTTACACCCACTATTTTAACCCAATTTTTAATTAAAGACGTTTCTGCAAAGTTTTTTTGTTTTACATTTTTTTCTATAAATTTAGGTATGCTATCACCAATTTTTTTAAAATAACTTTGTTTTCTAAATTTCATTTTTTTTAAATTAAATTTAATTCTGATCTAACTTTTTCTCTCAAAATATCAATGCTTACTGAATTTTTATTTTCATACTTATACCAAAAAGTCCACCCGTTACATGAAGGGAGATTAAGTAAGTTTGCAGCAACAGTATGAATCGAACCTTTAAAATTTTCTGCAATTAAAGAGCCATCTATCCTAACTTTAGCATGCCATTTTTTTTTAAAATCGTGGAGTACATCGCCTGGCTTTATTAAATTAAACTCTATTAGTCTGCCAAATGGAATTCTTTTTTGTTGTCTTTTCTCACTTATTTCTAACATCTTTAGATTTTTCAACGGTTTTACCATACCAATTCTTTTTTTTGCAAATTTTACATAATTTTTTTCTTTTTCTATTCCTATAAAATTTCTATTATATTTTTTTGATACAGCTCCTATTGTTCCTGTTCCAAAAAATGGATCTAGTATTACGTCTTCAGGATTAGTAGCCGATAAAATAATTCTTGTTATAAGTGACTCTGGTTTTTGAGTTGGGTGTACTTTTTTGCCTTTATATTTTAATCTTTCAGAACCGTTACATATAGGAAAAATCCAATCACTTCTCATTTGCAAATCATCATTAAGCGATTTTAAAAGGTTGTAGTTAAATGTATATTTAGAATTTTTATTTTTAGAACACCAAATCAAAGTTTCATGAGCATTAGAGAATCTAGTTCCTCTAAAATTTGGCATTGGGTTTGACTTTACCCAAACTACGTCATTTAAAATCCAAAAATTTAAATCTTGCAAAGTTTTTCCTATCCTAAAAATATTATGATAAGTACCTATAACCCAAATTGTGCCGTTTTCTTTTAAAACTCTTTTAGCACAGATTATCCATTTCTTTGTAAAATCATCATATTCTTGAAAATTCTTAAATTTGTCCCAATTATTATCAACTCCATTTACATCACTGCTATCAGGCCGTGTTAATTTTTTTTCAAGTTGAAGATTATATGGTGGATCAGCAAAAATTAGATCAACAGAATTCGATGGTAATTTTTCCATTATTTCTAAACAATTGCCTAAATATATTTTATTTAAAGTAAAATTTTTAGCTTTCATTTTGATCCCGACTATATGTTACTCTAACATTTTTATTATTGGTTTAAAAGATTTTCTATGATGTGGCGTAATTCCTAGTAACTTTATTTTATCAATATGTAATTTTGTCCCATATCCAGAATTTTTATTCCAAAAAAAATCAGGATATTTATTTGATAGTTTTTTCATTAGGTTATCTCTTATAACCTTTGCAATTATTGACGCAGAAGCAATTGATATAGATTTATTATCCCCATTTTTAATTGCTTTGACTTTTGTTGAAATTTTTGGAATGTTTATTCCATCAACTATAACAAAATCTGCATTTATTTTTAGAGAATTATATGCTCTTTCCATAGCAATTAAAGATGCTTGAAGTATATTTTTTTCTTCGATTTCTTTAACACTTGCAGCACCCACACCAAATGGGACAATGTTAATTAAAATTTTATATATTTTTTCTCTAATTTTTTTTGAAATTTTTTTTGAATCATCAATCATAATAATGTCTGGATATTTTTTTATAAATTTATTCCATAAAGATATTTTTATATAGACCGCTACAGCCACGACAGGTCCAGCTAATGTTCCTCTTCCTACCTCATCTATTCCAACTACAATATCACCAGATTTTTTTTCTATATTAAAATTCATTTTTTTAATTTCGGAATAATTTCAACTAAATTACACGGCTTAAAAGATGAATCTAATTGGTACTTTATAATTTCATCCCAAGCATCTTTACAAGCGGATGGGGAGCCGGGTAATGAAAATAAGTATTTCCCATTTGAAACCCCTGCGCATGCACGAGATTGAATTGTAGATGTTTTAATTTTTTTAAAACTTATTAATCTAAAAATTTCACCAAAGCCGGGAATATCTTTTTCAAAGAATGATTTAAAAACTTCTGGGGTAATATCTTTTTTAGTTAGTCCTGTACCACCAGTAGCTATAATTACGTTTAAGTTTTTATTACTTAGCCATGTTTTAAGAATCTTTTTTATTTCATTTTTATTATCTTTACAAATTTTTTTTTCAAATAGATTGTGTTGAGAATTTAGCACTTTATCTTTTAATAATTTACCAGATTTGTCTGTTTTTAGATTTCTAGTATCTGAAACAGTAAGAATTGCGATATTTAATTTTTTCTTCATATTTTATATTTTTAAAGTTGTTAATTTTCTTTTAACCTTTTTTAAATCTTCCCAAGCAATTTTTTTTTGGCTTGGAGATCTTAACAAATAACTAGGATGAAAAATACAAGTTGTTAATATTTCTTTTTTCAAAAAGGGGTTTTTATAATTAAACCATTTTCCATGGATTTTGGTTATACCATCTTCTATTTTTAGTATAGATTTTGAAGCAACATTGCCAAAAAGTAATATAATTTTTGGATTTATGATAGATATATGCTTCTCGACATATGGAAGAAAAATCCCAATTTCATCATTTGTTGGAGTCCTATTATCAGGAGGTCTCCACGGAATAATATTTGTGATATAAACATTTTTTCTTCTATCAAGATCAATAGCATTTATCATTTGATCTAGTTTTTTTCCAGCTGCTCCTACAAACGGTTTTCCAATTTTATCTTCTTCAAATCCTGGTGCCTCACCAATAATCATAACATTTGAGTTTGTTATACCATCAAAAAAAACAAAATTTTTTGCTTTAAACTTTAATTCACAATCTAAATTAATTATTTCTTTTTTTAAATTTGTTAATTTTGTTTTTAAAGAATTTTCATTTTTTTTACCGCTAAAACAACTCTCAAATCTTTTTCTTGGTTTATTTTGAATATGCGTTTCAACTCCAAATGATTTATAATAATTAAGTAACACTGATGCATATTTTTTTTTATTTAGCATATTTTTTTTAAATGTTAGTTTTTTCTGTTGTTTTATGATACAAAATTTTATTTATGACTAAAGGAACAAATTTGATAAGTTAATTATTCTACTTATATCTTTATATATATGACAAAAGAATCAATGAATTTTGATGTTTTAATAGTTGGAGCTGGGCCATCCGGACTTTCTGCTAGTATAAAACTTGCCCAACTTGCGAAAAAAAACAATAAAACTTTAAATATATGTGTTATTGAAAAAGGTTCAGAAGTTGGAGCGCATATATTGTCAGGAGCTGTTTTAGAGACAAAAGCTCTTGATGAACTAATACCTGATTGGAAAAGCAAAGATTCGCCTTTAAAAACTGAAGCAACTAAAGATAATTTTTTATTATTAACTAAAAATAGATCTTTTAAATTACCTACACCGCCTCAAATGAAAAATAACGGTAATTATATTGTAAGTTTAGGCAATTTTTGTAGATGGCTGGCAAAACAAGCAGAGGAATTAGGGGTAAATGTTTTTCCTGGTTTTGCTGCTTCAGAAATTATTTATAATGATAAAAAAAATAAAGTTATAGGTATTAAAACTGGTGATCAAGGTCTTGATAAAGACGGAAATAAATTAGAAAATTTTCAAGAAGGTTACGATCTTTTTGCAAAACAAACAATTTTTTCTGAAGGCTGTCATGGCTCACTAACTAAACAATTAATAAAAAAATATAATCTAAGAGAAAATTCAAATCCTCAGACATATGGAATTGGTTTAAAAGAACTTTGGGAAATAAAACCAGAAAATCATAAAAAAGGGGAAATCATTCATTCAATTGGATGGCCTTTAGATAATAAGACTTATGGCGGTTCTTTTCTTTATTATCTTGAAAATAATCAAGTTTCAGTAGGTTTTGTTATTGGTTTAGATTATCAAAATCCCTATCTAAGCCCATTTGATGAATTTCAGAGATTTAAAACCCATCCTGAAATTAAAAAAATTTTTGATGGTGGAAAAAGAATTTCTTATGGCGCTAGAGCACTAAATGAAGGTGGTTTCCAATCTATTCCTAAATTAACTGCACCTGGAGCATTGCTAGTAGGATGCACAGCAGGTTTTATGAATGTTCCTAAAATAAAAGGAACGCATACAGCAATGAAGTCAGGAATCATTGCTGCTGAAGAAATTTTCAAAAATATTTTTAACGATAAAATTATAGAAATTAACTCTTACGAAGAAGAAATAAAAAAATCTTGGGTATGGGATGAATTATACAGCGTAAGAAATATCAGACCAGCTTTTCAATGGGGGTTTTGGCCTGGTTTAATATACAGCGCAATAGACACTTTTATTTTAAGAGGTAAGGCTCCTTGGACTTTTAAACATCACGAAGATCATAAATCATTAAAGCCAGCTAATAGTGCTAAAAAAATTGAATATTTAAAACCAGATGGTGTAATTACTTTTGATAAATTATCATCAGTTTTTATTTCTAATACTAATCATTCAGAAAACCAGCCTTGCCACTTACAATTAAAAGATAAAGATATTCCAATTGAAAATAATTTAAAAAATTATGATGCCCCTGAACAAAGATACTGTCCCGCAGGAGTATATGAGATAGTTGGTTTAGATAAAGATGCGCCAAAACTACAAATTAATGCTCAAAATTGTGTTCATTGTAAAACTTGTGATATAAAAGATCCTAGTCAAAATATTAATTGGGTAACTCCTGAAGGAGGGGGAGGCCCGAGATATCCTAATATGTAATTTTTTAAAATGTATAAATTATTATTTTTATTATTTTTATTTTTTTGCAAACCATTATTAGCAATAGATTTTGGGAATTATTTAGCAGGAGAAAGCGCGTATAACAACAAAGACAATAAGGCTGCTATATATTATTTTAAGAATGCTATTGACTTAAACAAATTAGATACAGAATTTGGAACAGATGTAGCGCAAAAATTATGCGATTTATATCTTTTAGAAGGTGAAATAGACAATTGTATTTCATTAGGAAGAAAAATTGAAAAAAAACTTACTTCAGATAACATCAATAATACAAATATTTTAATGGCACTGGTAGTAGGAGATATTAAAGATAAAAAATTTAATTTAGCTTTAAAAAGATTAAAAAAAATAAAAAAAAGTTCTTATGAAAGATTTTCCGTTCCTATAATTGAAGCCTGGTTAATTTCTGAAGAAAAAAAAGATTTCAAAAAGGCAGAAAAAAAATTGCACGAATTAGATAAGGATCTTGCGATAAATGGTCTTAGAAATTTGAATTTAGCTCTTATCCATGAATTCTTTGATCAAAATGATGAAGCATTAATATATTATAAAAAAACATTAAATGCTTTTACTCAACCATCTTTTAGATTAGCTGAATTAGCAGCGAATGCTTTTGAAAGAAATAATGATTTTGAAAAGTCTAAAGAAATATATTTAAAATTTTTATCTAATTCTAGTGATAAACTATTAATAGAAAAACCACTCAAAAGAATAGAAAGAAAGCAGATACCAGATAAAATAATAAAAAATATTGACGATGGAATTTCAGAACTATTTAGTACCATTGCAAGTACTTTTAATTCAGATTTTACAAACGATTTTTCAATAATTTATTCATATTTTTCTTTATATTTGGAAAAAGATTCTGAAGTTGCACAGCTGTATCTTGCTGAATTATTAGAAAATAATTCTAAATTTTTAGAAGCAAATAATTTATATAAAAAAATAAAACCATCATCTAGTTTTTTTTGGCATTCAAAGCTAAAAACTGCAAGAAATTTGGAGCTTCTGGGAGAAAATAAAAGTTCAATTTCAATGTTAAAAGAAATGTCAGATGAAAAAAAAGAAAGATATGATTCTTTGAAACTTCTTGGGGATATATATAGAAATTATGATAAATACAATGAAGCTATAAAATCTTACAATAAAGCAGTGTCCAGAATTGAAGAAATTAATAAGGAGCATTGGGATTTGTTATATTCTAGAGGCATGGCTTATGAAAGAAGCAATCAATGGGATAAAGCAGAAAAAGATTTTTTAAAAATCTTAGATTTGTTTCCAAATCAGCCAGATGTATTAAATTATTTAGGATACTCTTGGGTTGAACAAAATCAAAATCTTGATAAAGCAAAAAATTTATTGATCAAAGCAGTAGGAATAAAGCCATCAGATCCATATTTCGTAGATAGTTTAGGTTGGGCATATTATCATTTAAAAGAATATGACAAAGCGGTTGAGGAGCTTGAGAAAGCCATTAGTTTAATGCCAACTGATCCAATTATTAATGATCATTTAGGGGATGCGTATTTAAAAGTTAATAGAAAATTAGAAGCTTTATACCAATGGAAAAAAGCAGTTGAATTTAAACCTGAAAGCGATTTAGAAAAAAAAATAAAAAAAAAAATAGAAGAATTAAATGATAATAAACTAGATTCATTATAATTTAATGATAGAAAGAAAAATCCTTAAATGTAAAGCTTACGCTAAAATCAACCTATTTCTTAATGTTTTTGAAAAGACAAAAGAAAATTTACATAATTTAGAAAGTTTAATATGCTTTTTGAATTTTTATGATGAAATAACAATATCAGAAAATAAAAAATTTTTAATTGAAGTAAAAGGACCTTTTAAAAAATTTATAAAAAGGGAAAATATAATTGAGAAAACTTTTATGATTTTTAAAGATTTTTCTAATTTAAAAAAAAATTACAAAATATCTTTAAATAAAAGAATACCAGTTTCAGCAGGTTTAGGCGGAGGCTCCGCTGATGCTGCTGCTGTTTTAAACGGTTTAAATTTATTAAATAAAAAAAAAATAAATAACAAAAATTTATTTAATATAGCTATGAAAATTGGTTCTGATGTACCAGCCTGTTTATATAACAATAATGTTTTTGTATCAGGATATGGAGATATTTTAACAAAAGCTCCAAAAATACCACAGATCTCAGTTTTATTAATTAATCCAAGGAAAGAGCTTTCCACAAAAAAAGTTTTTGGAATTTATAAAAAAAAGAAGAATAAAAAAAAAAAAATTATATTAAATAATAAAAATTTTTTTTCATGGATAACGATGCAAGAAAATGATTTGCAAAAATATTCAGAAAAATTAATTCCAGAAATTAAAGTTATTCATAAATTCTTGAGTTCTTTAAACAATTGTTTTTTTTCAAAGATGTCAGGTAGTGGCCCGACATTTTTTGCACTATTCAAGAAAAAAGTAGATGCGAATAAAACAAAGCTTTTATTGAAAAAAAAATATCCTAAATGGTGGACAGGTATTTATTCAATCAAAACTTAATCTTTGAATAAATTCAATTTTTAATATAGTTTTATATTATTAGGTTTTATTGGGGCGTCGCCAAGTGGTAAGGCACGAGTTTTTGGTACTCGCATTCGCAGGTTCGAATCCTGCCGCCCCAGCCATTAGTTTAAATTCCAAATACTATAATTTAATAAAGAGGCATACATAACCCATAACAAATATGGAATTAATATATATCCAGAAATTTTATTAATTTTTAAGAAATAAATAATATTAATTATTATTAATAATATTAAAAATATTATTTCAAAAAGTGCTAAATCAATTCTTTGTATGCCAAAAAAAAGATATGTCCAAAAAATATTAAAAAAAAATTGTATCCAAAAGATTTTAATTGCAAAATTCCTTATTTTACTTTTATTTTCCATCCAAATTAACCATACAGAAATCCCCATTAATATATAAATAATTGTCCAAACAGGGCCAAAAACCCAATCTGGTGGATTAAAATTTGGTTTATTTAATGTTTGATACCAAGTTTCTACTGAAATAAATGTAAAGTACCCGCCTAGACCATTGCCAAAAACAAGGCATAAAAAAATAAAGAAAAATAACCAAATAATATTTTTTTTATCTAAGTTTACCATCAAGCGAAAAATTCCCAGCACCTTTAAGAAATATAGCAAATGTAACAACTCCCCACATTAATGGGTACTCATAGCCTTGTTTAGTCCAAAAAAAACCTTGTTCTAGATGTTGTTCAACTGCAAATGCCATAAATACTGTTACAGACAAAGCAGCCAGTCTAGTGAAAAAACCTAGAGCTATACAAATACCACCAATAAATTCGGTTAAAGCAATTAGATATGCTAAGAAAAAACCAGTAAAAACAGGATTAGAATAGTCTTTATCTAAAAAATTGATAAAACCATCAAGATTTCCATTAAATCCTTTATATAATTTACCGTAACCATGAGGTATTAACAATATACCGGTTATAACCCTAATTAATGGATATGAAAAGTATTCGCCTAAAGAGTCTAAATTTCTTAAAAATGGGTTTATCATAAATTATATTTTATTTTATAATTATAAATTATTCATTCTAGTCACATTGAAACAAAAAAAAAATATAATAAAAAAATTTCCAATAAAAATCAAATCTAATGGTGAATGGTTTTACCAAAATGAATTAATTCAAAAAAAGGCTTTGATAAAATTATTTTCATCGGTTTTGGTAGCAGATAGTAAAGGTAATTTTTACTTAGAAACACCAGCAGAGAAGGGAAAAATAGAAGTGGAAGATGCACCTTTTATAATTACGGATTTCAATGTAAAAGTTGTAAACAAAAAACAAGAAATAATGTTTAAGACTAACGTAGATGAGGAAATTATTTTAAGTAAAAAGAATCCTATTTTTTATAAAAAAAATACCATTCCTTATATTGTGATCAAAAAAAATATAAATGCTAAATTAGAAAGATCGGTTTATTATCAATTGATTAATAAATTTTCTAATAAAAATACTAAAAATAAATTAAAAATAAAAAGCAAAGGCTGTGAATTTACATTAAAATAATAACATGAGTGCAATAGATATTAGAAAATGGAAAACTAATAAGAACATTCAACTTATTTTTAAAATTTTAGAAAAGAATGGAGAAGAAACAAGATTTATTGGTGGTTGTGTAAGAGACTTAATTGTAAAGAGAAAAAAGAATTATGATATTGATCTTGCAACTACCTTAAAACCAAATGTTGTAATTAAATTATTAAAAAAAAAAAAAATTAAAATCATTAAGCCTGGCTTTAGCCACGGAACTGTTATAGCGATTATAAATAAAGAAAAATTTGAAATTACAACTTTAAGAAAAGATATACAAACTGATGGAAGACATGCAAAAGTAAAATTTACAAGTGATTTTCTTACAGACTCAATTAGAAGAGATTTTACAATTAATGCAATGTCATGTGATATAAAAGGGACTTTGTATGATTATCATGGAGGAATTAGAGATTTAAAAAAAGGTGAAATAAAATTTATTGGCGACTCTAAAGAAAGGATTAAAGAAGATTTTTTAAGAATTTTGAGATTTTTTAGATTTTACGCCTATTATGGAAAAAAAAAAATCACACAAACACAATTAAAGATATTTAAAAATCTATCAAAAAATTTAAAAAAACTATCAAGTGAACGGATTTATTCAGAATTTTACCAAATATTATTATCTGATAATCAATATGATGTCATAAAGTTAATGAATAATTCCGGAGTCTTAAAATATTTAATTTTTAATGATAATAATATAGAAAGATTAAAATCTTTAAATAAATTAATTGAAATCAATCATTTAATAGATTTTAGTACTAGACTTGCAATTCTTATGAATAAAAAGAATTTAAATAAAATTTCAAAAAATTTAAAATTATCTAAAGATGAGGTTTTTAAAATAAAAAAAATTCTCAGTTTACATAAAAATTTTGATTTTAAAGATTTTAAAAAAAATAAAACTAAATATATTTACTATTATGGATATGACGAATGTCTCAGTTTATTAATATTTAATTTTGCAAATTTTCCTAATAAATTTAATTCAAAAGACTATTTAAAAATTATATTGTCTCTTAAAAATTTAAAAATTCCAAATCTTCCAATTTCTGGAAAAGATATTATTAAGCTTGGCGTTAAATCTGGCCCAAAAGTTGGAAAAATATTGGAGTTAATTGAAAGTTGGTGGGTACTTAATAATTTTAAACCTTCAAAAAAAGAGTGTGTAGAAAGATTAAAAGACTATAACTAAAGCCATTTTGCTTTTGGAGGCATAGACATTAAAATGGCCTCAATATTTCCTCCAGTTTTCAATCCAAACTGTGTTCCTCTATCGTAAAGTAAATTAAATTCAGCATACCTTCCTCTTTTAATCAATAATTTTTCTCTTTCTTTTTTTGTCCAAGTTTTTTTAATATTATTTTCTATGATTTTTGGGTATGTTTTTAGAAAACACTTTCCAATATCTTTCGTAAAGTCAAAATCTTCCTCCCAATTATTTGTATTTATATAATCAAAAAAAATTCCTCCAGCTCCTCTTGTTTCTTGCCTATGTTTTAAATAAAAATACTCATCACACCATTTTTTAAATTTTTTGTAATATTTTTTATTATGTATATCGCAAGTTTTATTTAAAGAAGTATGGAATAAATTAATATTTTTTTTATCTGGCATTGTTGGAGTTATATCAGTACCTCCACCAAACCAAGATTTTGAGGTTACAATGTGTCTAGTATTAAAATGAGCTGCTGTTATAAATGGTGAATGCATGTGAGCAACAATTGAGATACCGCTAGCCCAAAATTTTGGATTTTTTTCACACCCAGGAACTTGCTTACTAAATTCTTTAGAAAAATTACCATAAACTGTTGATATGTTAACTCCCACCTTTTCAAATATTCTTCCTTTCATTATAGAAATCTCACCACCTCCACCTTTTTTATTTTTTAATCTTTTCCACTTTTTTCTTATAAACCTCCCCTTTTTTTCTCTAATTTCATTATGGTGGAAATTATTTTCAATTTCTTCAAATCTTTGACAAATTTGATTCCTTAATTTTATGAACCAACTTTCAACTTTTTCTTTATTTTTATTAGTAGCCATATTTTAACAAATTTTTAAACTTAGAATTGATTAATTAAAAAAATGAAATATTTTCATTATTATTGCTTATAATTTAATATTGAATCATTCTATATTAAAATTAATTGATTAATAAAAATAAAATATCTAATTTGAAAAAAGAAAGAAGAAGTTTTTTAAAACTAACAACATTTTCTGTGGCTGCAATTGGCTCATCATTTGCGGTTTGGCCATTTATTGATTCTATGAACCCATCTGCGGATGTTTTAGCTCAAGGTATAAAAGAGTTTGATTTATCTAATATTGAAGAAGGGTCATCAAAAACAGTTAAATGGAGAGGAAAACCTGTTTTTATAAAACATAGAACAAAAAATGAAATAGAAGAAGCAAGAAATGTAAAATTAAGTGAGCTTAAAGATCCACAAAAAGATGAGGATAGAGTTTTAAAACCAGAGTGGTTAATTGTTGTAGGTGTGTGTAGCCATTTGGGTTGTATACCTTCAGGACAAAAAGTATCTGATGCTAAAGGTGATTTTAATGGATGGTTTTGTCCATGCCACGGCTCTCATTATGATTCATCAGGAAGAGTAAGAAAGGGACCGGCTCCAAGAAATTTAGAAGTTCCAAAATATAAATTTATTGATACAAATAAAATAAAATTAGGTTAGATGGCAAAAAAATTTAAAAACAAAACTCTTGCATGGTTAGATTATAGACTTCCAATTTTCAGTGTATTAAAAGAAGCTCTTGTAGACCATCCAACACCTAGAAATTTAAATTATTGGTGGAACTTCGGTTCACTAGCAGGAATTACTTTAATAATAATGATCGTTTCAGGCTTAATGTTGTCAATGCATTATGTTGCACATGTAGATTTAG
This sequence comes from Alphaproteobacteria bacterium MarineAlpha6_Bin4, assembly GCA_002937775.1. Taxonomy (GTDB): domain Bacteria; phylum Pseudomonadota; class Alphaproteobacteria; genus CAYOOR01. The sequence continues at coordinate 36,213 of PTKO01000006.1, forward strand.
CATTTGATAGTGTAGAACACATAATGAGAGATGTTAATTATGGTTGGTTAATAAGATATATTCATAGCGTAGGCGCCTCGATGTTTTTTTTAATAGTTTATATACATATATCAAGAGGTCTATATTACGGTTCATATAAATCTCCTAGAGAAGTTTTGTGGTGGCTAGGTATAATAATTTTTCTATTAATGATAGCATCAGCTTTCTTAGGATACACATTACCATGGGGACAAATGAGTTTTTGGGGCGCAACAGTAATAACAAATTTATTTTCTGCAATACCTTTGGTAGGTGATAGTATTGTTACTTGGTTATGGGGTGGGTTCTCAGTTGATAATCCTACTTTAAACAGATTTTATTCTTTGCATTTTCTAATACCTTTTGTCATTGTTGGAATAGTTTTTTTACATATTGTAGCATTACATAAATTTGGATCTAATAATCCAACTGGAATTGACATTACTTTAAAAGAAGAAAGCATTCCATTTCATCCATACTATACAATTAAAGATTTATTTGGTTTAGGAGTTTTTTTTATAATTTTTGGTATTTTTGTTTTTTTTCTACCTAATTCTTTAGGACATCCAGATAATTATATACCAGCCGATCCTCTTGTTACACCAGAACATATAGTTCCAGAATGGTATTTTTTACCTTTTTATGCAATTTTAAGAGCTATTCCTTTTAAGCTACTAGGAGTGTTGGCAATGCTTGGGTCAATTCTTATTTTGTTTGCTTTGCCATGGCTTGATACTTGCAAAGTAAGAAGTTGTAGATTTAGACCAATATATAAACAGTTTTATTGGATATTTATAGTTAATTTTTTTATTTTAGGGTGGGTTGGATCGAAAGTTCCTGAAGGACATTATTTAATTATAAGTAGAATTTGTACCGGATATTATTTTATTCATTTTTTAATTATTTTACCTCTTCTTGGATTTTTTGAAAAAACATTACCAGTTCCAGCAAATATTTTTAAGGAACATAATAAAAAAAAATAAAAAAATGATTAGAAACTTTTTTTTCATAATATTAACCATCTTTTTTTTGACACCAAATTTGTTTGGAGAAGAAAAAGCTGTCTTAAAAAAGCAAGAATGGGATTTTCAAGGTATATTTGGAAGATATGATAAACCAACTTTGCAAAGAGGATTGCAAATTTATCAAGAAGTTTGTTCAGCATGCCATGGCATGAAAAGATTACGTTTTAGGGAATTAAAGGATCTCGGTTTTACTCAAGAACAAATCAAACAATATGCTGAAACTTTTGAAATCACAGATGGTCCAAATGATTTAGGAGAAATGTTTACAAGACCAGGAGAGCCCAGCGACGCTTTTGTATCTCCATATAAAAATAAAGAGGAAGCAAAAGCAGCATTTGGAGGAGCATACCCACTAGATTTATCATTGTTAACAAAATCTATGAAAAATGGCCCTGATTATATTTATTCTTTATTGACTGGATATGAAGACGAACCTCCAAAAGGTTTCGAGTTGCCAGAAGGTTTATATTATAACCCATATCATGATGGAAATGTTATAGGAATGCCACCACCACTTTATGATGAAGCAATAGAATATATAGACGGCACCAATGCAAGCCTGCACCAACTTTCTTATGATATAGTTAACTTTTTAAATTGGACAGCCGAGCCAGAATTAGAAAAAAGAAAATCATTAGGAATAAAAGTTATTCTATTCTTACTTGTTCTTACCGCACTTCTTTACGTTACAATGAAAGAAATATGGTCTAGAATTAAAAAATAATGACAAAGAACTTTTTATTATCTTTTATTGGCGGTAGTGGCCTTTACCAAATTGAAGATTTGAAAAATCAAAAGTGGATAAATGTTAGCACCCCTTGGGGGCCGCCTTCAGATAAAATTTTAACAGGAAATATAAATAAAAATAAAGTTTTATTTTTACCTAGACATGGTAGATCACATAAATATAGTCCTTCAGATATAAATTACAGAGCAAATATATATGCTTTAAAAAAACTTGGTGCCACTGATATAATATCTCTATCAGCTTGCGGTTCTCTAAAACAAAAATTATCTCCTGGTACATTTGTATTAGTAGATCAGTTCATAGACAGAACTGTTTTAAGAAAAAAAACTTTTTTTGAAGAAGGGATTGTAGCACATGTTCCAATGGGCAGCCCAACAAGTAAACTTATAAGAAATGCATGCGCAGAAGTATTAAAAAAATTAAAAATAAAATATCAAAATAAAGGAACTTATGTTGCAATTGAAGGACCACAGTTTTCAACAAAAGCAGAATCTGAGAATTATAGGAAACAAAAAATTGATGTTATAGGTATGACAAATATGCCTGAAGCTAAATTAGCAAGAGAAGCTGAAATAAGATATGCGACAGTTGCTATGGTTACAGATTATGACTGCTGGCATAATAAGCATGAGCAAGTTGATGTAGAGCAAATTATTAAAACGTTAAATAATAATTCAGATAAAGCAAAATCTTTAGTTACAAATATTATAAGTATACTTCCAAAGTATATAAACAGAGAAAAAGATATAGCGGAAAATATTCTTGATAAATCTATAATAACGCAAAAGCAAAATTGGAATAAAAAAACTAAAAAAAAATTAGATATAATTTTGAAAAGATATTTGGAGAAAAATTGAGAGTTAAAGGAAAAAATTATAAATCAATTTGGCTAGATAAAAAAGAACAAGCAGTTATTGCAATTGATCAAAGATTACTGCCACATCAATTTAAATTATTATATTTAAGAAATATTAAAGATATAAAAAAAGCTATTAAAGAAATGGTGGTAAGAGGAGCGCCACTTATTGGCGTAACAGCTGCATATGGAATTTATCTGTCTATGATTAAAGATCCAAGTAATAAAAGTTTAAACCAATCTGTTAATTTTTTAAAAGATGCAAGACCAACGGCTGTTAACTTATCATGGGCATTAGAACTGATGAAAAAAAAATTATTAGATGTGAATATAGAAAATAGAGTCCAAGAATCAAAAAAAATAGCCCATGAAATTAGCGATAATGATATCGAGTGTTGTAAAAGAATTGCAGAAAATGGTTTAAAAATAATACTAGATATTAAAAAAAAGAAAAAAAATAAAACTATTAATATTTTAACTCATTGCAATGCAGGATGGCTTGCAACTGTTGATTGGGGAACCGCTTTATCTCCAATTTTTCTAGCACATAGAAAAAAAATAAAAATTCATGTATGGGTAGATGAAACGAGACCAAGAAATCAAGGCTCATCCCTGACAGCATGGGAGCTTTTACAAGAAAAAATTCCTCATACAATTATTACTGATAATGCTGGAGGGCATATTATGCAACATGGAATGGTAGATATGTGTATAACAGGCTCAGATAGAACTACATCAAATGGTGATGTTTGTAATAAAATAGGAACTTACTTAAAAGCACTATCAGCTTATGATAATAAAATTCCTTTTTATGTTGCTTTACCATCAAGCACAATCGATATTAAATCAAAAAACTATTTAAAAGATATTCCCATAGAACAAAGAAATTCAAATGAAATAACTCATATAAATGGTTTAAATTCCAAAGGAAAAAAAACAAAAATTAGAATAACTCCAAAAGGAAGTAAGGTTAGCAACTATTCTTTCGATGTTACTCCGGCAAAATATGTGACTAGATTAATAACTGAGAAAGGAATTCACAAACCAACAAAAAATGAAATAAAAAAAATTTTTAATTAATAAAATGAGTAAAAAGGAATTAGTAAAAATAGCTAAATATTTAAACAGAAAAGATATAAATCGTGGCTCATCAGGCAATTTAAGTTTTAGGGAAAAAAATGGTTTTGTAATTACGCCGTCATCAATTCCTAATGACAAACTAAATGAAAAAAGCTGTGTTCAAATGAAATTTAATGGAAATTATAAAAATAAATTAAAACCGTCAACAGAATGGAGAATACATAGAGATGTTTATTTAAAGAGGAAAGATATATTTGCAATAATACATACTCACCCAACATTTTCCACAGCTATTGCATGTATGAATATAAATATTCCTCCTTTCCATTATATGATAGCAATGGCAGGAGGGTATGATATTAAATGTGCAAAATATGCTACTTTCGGCACAGAACAGCTATCAAGAAATATAATTAAAGCTTTAGAAAAAAGAAATGCATGTTTAATGGCAAATCATGGATTAATTGTTGGGGCAAAAGATTTAAAAAAAGCTTCAAGGTTAACAGAAGAAATCGAAAGTATATCAAAACAATATTTACAAATATTAAAATCAGGGAAAAAGCCAGTGCTTTTAAGTAGAAAAGAAATGGAAAAAAATATAAAAAAAATTAAAGACTATAATTATGGAAAAATTTAAACGTTAAATAAAAAATGCACAACATCTCCATCTTTTATCAAATATTCCTTACCTTCTTGTCTAGTTTTACCATTCTCTTTCGCTCCTTTAGAGCCTCCAAATTTAATATAATCATCATAAGAAGTTGTTTCTGCACAAATAAAGCCTTTTTTAAAATCAGTATGTATAACACTTGATGCATCAGGTGCTTTTGAATCTTTTAATACGGTCCAAGCCTTGGTTTCTTTTTCACCAGCAGTAAAATATGTAATTAAATTTAATTTTTCATAAGAAGATTTAATAATTCTATCTAATCCAGAGTTACTCCAACCTAAAGAATTTAAAAATTCTTTTTTTTCTGTTTCACTATCTAATTGTGCAATTTGCGATTCAATCTCCGCGGATATAGAAATTACTTTATTTTTATCGTTTTTTAGATTCTTTTTTATTAAATCGACATATTTATTATTTAGCAAATCTTCTTTTTCATTTAAATTACAAATAAATATTTTGGGTTTTGTAGATATTAAATTAAATTTTTTTATAATTTCTTTTTCATCTTTATTAAAGTCTAAGTTTTTAAGAGACTGTTCTGACTCCAAATTTTTTATTATTTGTCCTAATATTTGTATTTTTTCTTTATTACCTTCTTCTTTATCAATTTCTTTTTTAAGTTTTTTTAATTGTTGTTCTGCGCTTACCAAATCAGATAAAATTAATTCATCTTCAATAATACCCATATCTCTTAAAGGATCTAAAGAATTTTCAATATGTTCAATATCAGCATCCTCAAAACATCTTATAACATGAAGGATTAAATCTACTTCCTTAATATGTGATAAAAATTTGTTACCTAAACCTTCTCCTTTAGAAGCTCCTTTTACCAAACCAGCAATATCAATAAAATTTAATTGGGTTGGTATTATGCTTTTTGAATTTTCAATTTTACCAATTTTCTCAAGCCTATTGTCAGGCACTTCTACTATGGCCTTATTTGGTTCAATGGTGCAAAAAGCATAATTTGAAGCTTTCGCATTTTGTGAATTAGTTAAAGCATTAAACAATGTTGATTTTCCAACATTTGGCAAGCCTACTATTCCACAAGAGAAACCCATTTATTTTTTTGAAAGTTTGTTCATTAATATTGATATATCATTATTATCTGAACTTAAAAAATATTGTAAAAAGGAAATAATTCTATTTATAGAGAAATAAATTTCTTTTTCTTCTTCTTTTTTAAAATTTTCAAGCACAAATTTATTAATATTTTTATTATTTTCTGGTCTATCAATACCAATTCTTATTCTTTTATAATTTTTTCCTACTATTTCATCAATGTTTTTAAGTCCATTATGACCTGCGTTTCCACCACCAATTTTAATTTTAATTTTTCCAAGCGGGAGGTCTAAATCATCGTGAAATACTAATAATTTCTTTAAATCAATTTTATAAAAGTTCATGAACTTTTTTATAGATAAGCCAGATAAATTCATAAATTCTTTAGTTTTTAAAGTTATAATTTCATCTTTTAAAATTTTTCCTTTAGAAATAATCCCAAATTTTTTTAAATTTGTAATTTTTAATTTATATTTTTTTGTAATCATATCTATCGCCATATGACCAACATTATGTCTGTTATTTTTATATTTTGCTCCAGGGTTACCTAATCCAACTAGAAGGTACATTTTTTTTTTTTTAAAATTGTTTTTATGATAATAAATTTATTTTTTAGAATCCTGGTCTTTTTTAGCCTCAGTTTCTTTAGCATCTTCTTTTTTTTCTTCAGCCTTACCTTCTTCTCCTTCTTTAACTTCAGCACCTTCTTCTCCTTCTTTAGCCTCAGCACCTTCTTCACCTTCTTCTCCCTCAGTCTCTGGTTTTTCTTCTTCCACAGGCATAACAGTAGGAGCAGCTATAGTTGCAATAGTAAAATCTCTATCAGATATTTGAGGAACTACGTCTTCATCTAGCTTTATATCACTCATATGAATAACCGCGCCAACTTCTAAATTTGATAAATTTGCTTCTAACTTTTCAGGAATATTTTTAATTTTACAAATCAAGTCGACTTCTCTTCTTACAACATTTAAAACACCACCACTTTTTAAACCTGGTGATTTTTCATCATTAATAAAAATAATAGGAACTGATATATTTATTTTTGAGTTATCATTTACTCTTAAAAAATCAATATGAACAGGCTTTTCATTTAAAGGGTCAGTTTGTATTTCTCTAGGTAAAACTTTAATATCTTTTTTATCCAACTTTAAATTAAAAACTGTAGAAAAAAAACCAGTTCTGGCTAATTCTTTAACAATTTTTGGATATTCAATCGCTATATACGAAGGTTCTTTTTTATCACCATATATAACTGCAGGTATTTTTCCTGAATTTCTTAAATATTTAGAATTACTTTTGCCAGTTTTATCTCTTGCAACAATATTTAAATTAACTTCTTTCATTTTAACATATTAAAAGATAATTAGTTTATAGTTAAATGCATTAAAAATTCAACTGTTAAATATAATTTATTTAATCAAACAATACTGAAACAGATTTCTCAAAAGTAATTCTTTTTATTGCTTCGCTTAATAATGGTGCTATTGATAAAATATTTATTTTTTTAGAGTTTTTTGTACTTTGATTTGGTTCAATACTATCAGTTATAACCAATCTTTTTATTGGAGATTTTGAAATTTTTGCTATTGCTTTACCTGAAAATACCCCATGAGTTATATATGCTGCAATATCTTTTGCGCCCTTTTTTTTAATTGCTTTAGCCGCATTACATAAAGTTCCGGCTGAATCCACAATGTCATCAATTATTATACATGTTTTATTTTTTACATTTCCTATTACATTCATAACTTCAGATTTTCCTGGACCGGATCTTCTTTTATCTAGAATTGCTATATCACTTTTTAATTGGGACGCAATTTCTCTAGCTTTTGTAATTCCTCCTATATCTGGGGATACAAAAGTTGTATTTCTTTTATAATTTTTTTTTATATCTCTAATAAAAATTGGAGAACTATAAAGATTATCAGTAGGTATATCAAAAAAACCTTGAATTTGCCCTGCATGCAAATCTAAAGTTAATACTCTATCTGCTCCAGCATTTGTTATTAAATTTGAAACTAGTTTTGCAGTTATAGGAGTTCTGGGCCCAGTTTTTCTATCTTGTCTAGCATAACCGAAATATGGAACCACAGCTGTAATTCTTTTTGCAGAACC
>PTKO01000007.1 GCA_002937775.1 Alphaproteobacteria bacterium MarineAlpha6_Bin4
TGTTAATAAATTAGAAAAAAAAAAAAAATTATTTTGATTATTTTATATTATTACAACCAACATCACCAAGGTTAGTTACTGATATTGATAAGTCTCTAAATGAATTAATAAAATCAAATTTTGACTCTTTAATTTCAGTTCATAAAGTTGAAGATTCACATCCTGCAAGGATGTATAAAATAAAAAATAAAAAACTTTATTCTTTAAATAAAAGGTACGAGCATTATAATCGCCAAGATTTGCCGGATATTTTTCATAGAAATGGAGCTATATACGCTATTAAATATAAAGAATTAAAAAAATTTAAAACATTTTTTTTAAATAAATGCATGCCGTATATTATGCCGATAAGTAAGTCAATTACACTTGATACAGAAATGGATTTTTGCATCGCTGAAGCTATTTGTAAAAAAAATAAATTTTTATAAAGAAAGTTTTGAAAATGAAATTAATTTGCCCAGATCCTGATCTTTTTAGCCCAGAAATAATTAGAAAAGTAAAGAAAAGCTATCATTGTTATATAAAAGAATTATCCCAAGAAAATCTTAATAAAATTGGAAGCAAATATGACATAATTTTAACAAGATTCTCAAAATATATTGGTAAGGAAATAATGTGTAAAAATACAATGGTAAAATATATTTTAACTCCAGTTACCGGTTTAAATCATATAGATACAAAATTAGCTAAAAAAAAAAATATTAAAATTATTTATTTAAAAGATAAAAAATTCCTAAAAAATGTAACCGCTACAGCAGAACACACATGGCTATTAATACTTGCTGCAATTAGAAAATTAATACCAGCTGTAAATAGTGTCAAAAGAAATAAATGGACTCCGATTGGTTTTAAGGGACAGGAATTGCAAGGAAAAAATATTGGAATAATTGGTTTTGGTAGATTAGGAAAAAAAATCGGAAAGTACGCTAAAGCTTTTGGAATGAATGTTTTTTTTTACGACAAGTATGTTAAAAAAAAAAAGGGTTATAGAAAAATATCATCATTAAAATCACTTATAAAAAAGTCCAATGTCATTTCTATAAATTCATCAATGACAAATGAAACATATCATATGATTAACAAAAAAAATCTTTCAGGAATAAGAAAAAATTCAATAATAATAAATACTTCAAGAGGGGAGATAATAAATTCTAAAGATTTGTGTGAAATTTTAAAAAAAAGAAAAGTGTATGCAGCTGTTGATTTAATTGAAAAAGAAAATTTTTTTTACAAAAAAAAGAGTGATCCTTTAATTAATTATGCTAAGAAAAATAAAAATTTATTAATAACACCTCACATAGGTGGTTTTACAGAAGAGTCAGTTAAAAAAACGGATATTTTTATATTTGAAAAATTTAAGTCTTTATTAACTTCATCAAAATCATAAAAAATATGAATCTAAAAAAATTAATAAACTTTCCCTTTTATTTTATAATTTTTATTTCTTTTTTAATTTTTCTTTTAGGTTTTAACAATTTAAAGAATATAGCCTTATACTCATATTTTTTATTCTTTATTTCTTTTATATTAATTTTTACAAGTTTTTATTATTTAAAATTTTCAAATTTTGAGAATAAGATTAATTTTTTTACAGTTATTTTATTTACTTATATTACTTTATCGATTATTAACTTTTTTATAATTCTCAATAATTATTATAACCCCAGCCAATTAAAAGAAAAGCAAATGAGAATTGAAAAAGCCAATGAACTAGGAATTGAGTTTGATAAAAGAACTAGATTACAAGTAATTGAAGATTATAGAAAAAATAATAAAGAAACTTATGGAGTTATTCTTCCTAGCCTGTTTAGCCAGCAATATATTAAAAAAAATTTGTTTCCATTATCCGGTATTTCCAATGTCTTTACAGTTTATGGCAACGAAACAGGCGAATATTTAGTTTATAAAAGTGATAGGTATGGTTTTAATAATGAAGATTATGTTTATGATCAAAATGAAATTGATTTTTTAATTATCGGCGACTCTTTTGCACATGGTGCCAATGTTAAGAACGGGAATGATGTTGCAAGTATTTTAAGAAAAAAAGGTTATTCGGCAGTTACTATTGGTATGGGTGCAAACGGGCCATTGACTGAATTAGCATCAATGGTTGAATATGGTGTAGAACTTAAACCAAAAATAATATTATGGTTTCTTTTTTCAAATGATTTAAACGACTTAGTTAGAGAACTACAGAATCCTATATTAAAAAATTATTTATCTAATGAAAATTTTAATCAAGATTTAATAAATAAACAAAAAGAAATAGATTTGATGTTAAAAGAAATTCATGAGATTAAAATTTCTGAATTTAAAGAAAATGAAAAGAGATTTTTTAAAACCTCTTATAACCCAAATAAATTTTTCTCAAAAAATAATTTAAAAAAATTTTTTACCTTATATGAAATAAGAGCGTTGCTAAATATTGATAAGGGATCTTTTAAAAAAGAAAATAAAGTAACAAATTACACTAGAGAAAATTTTAAAAAAATATTTAAAAAAGCATGCTCTATAGCAGACAAAAATAATTCACAACTTTTCATTGTAAATTTACCTTCTTACGAATCTTTAGATAATGGTAAAAGTTTTAAGAATGATTTTATTAAGTCTTTTATAAAAAACTTTTTTGTTGAAGTAATTGATTTTGGTGATTTTCTCCTATTACAAAATGATTTTAGAGTTTTTTTTCCTCTTAAAATGATTGGGCACTATACAAGAGAAGGTTATGAAAATTTATCAAATATTATTTTAGATAAAACTATTTTAAATGAAAGTGTTGGTGGGTGCGAGAAGAGTTGAACTTCCGACCCCTACGATGTCAACGTAGTGCTCTACCACTGAGCTACGCACCCTAAAGAAACAATGATATGGTATTGTATTGTTAAAAGAAACAAAAACATTATATTAAAAATTATATATTAAATATTAAAATTAAAATTTACTAAAAATGGCAATTTCAACTTCATTTCCTACACTAACAAGCGGTATATCTCAGTATTTATCTACCATAGCTAAATATCCAATTTTAAATGAAAAGGAAGAATATATGCTTGCAAAAAGATGGCAAACTAAGGGAGATACTAAAGCTGCAAGAAAACTTATTACAAGTCATTTAAGACTTGTAGCAAAAATAGCATTTGGTTATAGAGGATATAAACTTCCCATAGAAGATCTGATTTCTGAAGGTAATGTTGGTCTAATGAAAGCTGTTAAAAAGTTTGATCCTGAAAGAGGATTTAGATTATCAACATATTCAATATGGTGGATAAAAGCTAGTATTAATGAATTTATTCTGAACTCATGGTCTTTAGTTAAATTGGGAACTACCGCAGCCCAAAAAAAACTTTTTTTTAATTTACAAAAGCTTAAAAATCAAATGAACCAAATAGAAAAAGGTGAACTACCTAATGAAATAGTAAAAAAAATAGCAAAAAAATTAGAAGTAAAAGAAACTGAAGTTGTTGAAATGAACAGAAGGTTAAGTGGCCCTGAAAAATCTTTAAATGCACCTATTTCTGATGAAGATGAGTCTGAAGCAATTGATATGTTAAAAAGTAATGAAGAAAACCAGGAAAAAAAACTATACAAATTGGATGAAAAGAATAAAAGAAAAGAATTGCTTATTAAAGCACTAGGTTGTTTGAATGAACGTGAAAAAAACATATTTATTAAAAGATGTTTGAATGATCCTCCTTCTACACTTGAAAAATTAAGTAAACTTTACAAAGTATCTAGGGAGAGAATAAGACAAATAGAGGTAAGGGCTTTTGAAAAAGTAAGAAAATTAGTGCTAGATACTGCAATATCCGAAAGTAAAGAAAACTTGTTTGAAGAAAAAAAATTACCCTTACCACTTGAAAAATAATTTATTTAATACTATATTTCTGCGTATTAAAAAGTAATAAAGTTTTTTGTAAAAATTTATGAAGTTTAAACCCTTACACGATAAGATTTTAGTCAAAACATTAGAAAATACAGAAAAAACAAAAGGTGGAATTATTATACCTGACACCGCTAAAGAAAAACCTTCTGAAGGAGAAGTTGTTGCTGTTGGACCAGGAGCAATTAATAATGAAGGAAAAAGAAACACATTAGATGTTAAAGAAGGCGATAAAATACTTTTTAGTAAATATTCTGGAGATGAAGTAAAAATTGACGGCCAAGATCTTATTATAATTAAAGAAGAAGACGTTATTGGAATTTTAAATTAATATTTTTTTTTAGGAACAATTATGGCAGACGGTAAAGAAGTAAAATTTTCAGCAGATGCGAGATCTAGATTATTAAAAGGTGTAAATGTACTAGCTGATGCAGTTAGAGTCACATTGGGGCCAAAGGGTAGAAACGTTGTTTTAGATAAATCTTTTGGAGCTCCAAGAATAACAAAAGATGGAGTTTCAGTTGCTAAAGAAATTGATTTAAAAGATAAAATAGAAAATATGGGTGCACAAATGGTTAAAGAAGTTGCGTCAAAAACTAGCGACTCTGCAGGTGACGGAACAACTACTGCAACTATATTGGCTCAAGCTATAGTAGAAGAGGGATTAAAAGCAGTTGCTGCTGGAATGAATCCAATGGATTTAAAACGTGGAATTGATTTAGCGACAAAAGCTGTGGTTGAAGAAATAAAAAGTAAATCAAAAAAAATTAATACTAATGAAGAAGTGAAGCAAGTTGGTACAATTTCTGCTAACGGCGATGTAGAAGTTGGCGAGCATTTAGCGCAGGCAATGGAAAAAGTTGGTAATGAAGGAGTAATTACTGTTGAAGAAGGCAAAGGTTTAGATACTGAGCTAGATGTAGTCGAAGGTATGCAATTTGATCGCGGTTATTTATCACCGTATTTTATAACAAATGCTGAAAAAATGACAACTGAGCTAGATGATGCATATATTTTGCTTCATGAACAAAAATTATCTAATCTGCAACCAATGTTACCATTGCTAGAAGCAGTTGCTCAATCAGGAAAACCTCTTTTAATAATCGCTGAAGAAGTTGAAGGTGAAGCACTTGCGACATTAATAGTTAATAAGTTAAGAGGTGGATTAAAAATTGCGGCAGTTAAAGCGCCAGGTTTTGGCGATAGACGTAAAGCAATGCTAGAAGATATTGCTCTTCTTACAAATGGGCAAGTAATTAGCGAGGAATTAGGAATTAAGTTGGAGAATGTAAAATTAGACATGCTTGGAACTGCTAAAAAGATAAATATTGATAAAGAAAATACTACTTTAGTTGGCGGATCTGGAAAAAAATCAGATATAGATTCAAGATGTAATCAAATTAGAAATGAGATTGAACAAAGTGATTCAGATTATGATAAAGAAAAACTTCAAGAAAGACTAGCCAAACTCTCCGGTGGAGTAGCGGTTTTACATGTTGGCGGCGCATCTGAAGTAGAAGTAAAAGAGAAAAAAGATAGGGTAGATGATGCAATGAATGCAACTAGAGCTGCTGTAGAAGAGGGAGTTGTTCCAGGCGGAGGAGTTGCTTTATTATATGCTGCCAAAACATTAGATAATATTAAGACTGCTAATAACGACCAGCAAGTCGGAGTAAATATAGTACGTAAAGCAATAGAAAGACCAGCAAGACAAATAGCAAAAAACGCTGGCGTCGATGGCTCTGTTATAGTCGGAAAATTATTAGAGCAAACAGATTTTAATTACGGATACAATGCACAGACAGGAAAGTTTACTAACTTAGTTAAAGAAGGAATAATCGATCCTACTAAAGTTGTAAGATCTGCCATTCAAGACGCCGCTTCAGTTGCTGGACTATTAATTACAGCAGAAGCAGTAATTGCAGATCTGCCTGAGGAAAAGAAAGACACACCACCAATGCCTGATATGGGCGGAATGGGCGGAATGGGTGGAATGGGCGGCGGCGGAATGCCTGGCATGGATATGTAAAAAAAGGTCTTTAATTACTTTTTTTTAAAAATTTCTCAATTTTTTTTATATCATTTGGGTAGTCAACAGCAAAAAAACTATCCTTAATTTTAACACACAAAATTTTTTCTTTATTTTCAACAAATCTCATTTGTTCAAGACTTTCTGATATTTCTGATGGGCTCATTTTATAATTATGAAATCTTTTAAGTGCAGATTTTGTATATGCATACAAACCTATGTGTTTTAGTGGTTTATTTTCTTTTGACTTTAAAGATTCTATTTGAGTCCCTCTATAAAAAATAAAAGCCTTATTAGGATTACCTGTTTTTTCAAGAAAAACTGTTGTTTTAATATCGTTATATTTAATAAATTTTTTTAAATTTTTAACTTCAGAGTATCCAGTTGCAATTTCGTATCCTTTGTTAAAATTTTTTTTTAAACATGAAATAACTTTGTCTATATTTATTGGGTCTATAAGAGGTTCATCTCCTTGAACATTACAATAAATATCAAAATTAATCTTTTTAGATACTTCACAAATTCTATCAGTTCCAGTTTTATTATTTTTTGAAGTCATTAATGTTTTAATTCCTGAATTGTCACAAAATTTTTTAATTTTTTTATTATCTGTAGCAACAATTACATCTTGTGCTAATTTTGATAAACTAGCTTTTTCCCAGACATATTTTATAACCTCTTTTCCACAGATTTTAGCCAGGGGCTTTCCAGGAAATCTTGTTGAATTCCATCTAGCAGGTATAACAATTGCAACTTTCATTATTCAATTTAATATTAAAACGGTGGGTAATATCTATTAGCAAAAGAATGTAATAATTTGTTTAAATAATCATAAGTTAAATAATATTTAAAGTATTTTAAAGATATTCCTCTATTTTTACCATTAACTAAACTTGTTGAAAATGACAAATGCTTACTACTAGCTTTATGTTCCCAAGAGATAAATTGTTTAAAAGTTTTTGCTCTATAGCCAACTTGTATAAATGTATTACAATGACTCAAGATTTTTTCATTTAAAATTTTATCTTTTTTAGTTGTATCTATTTCCAAACCATTTTTATCAAATTTTGAATATTTTTTACGAATTCTAACTGGTCCATTAGATGCTACGATTACGTCAAAAAAAGCTTTGGGATTTTTTTTAAAAAAACTTTTAAAATCATCACATATAAAATTAACTTCAGGGAATAGAGTTTTTGCGTTATATATTGCTTCTTTATTTTTATCAAGACCCACAGCTTTTTTTTTTGTTGAATCATTCATAATCCATGTACTTAAACCAAAACCACAGCCAATTTCTAATAAGCTTTTAGGTGGATTAACATCTAGATAATCAAACACTGCATGATAATTCTCACAGATCCATTTAATAGCATTAGGAGGGCCTGTTAACGGATTATGAGGAGAAAATGAATATTTAGAAAATTTAAAATTTTTGTTAACACTTCTATCTCTAATAAATACAGAAAATGATTTTTTTGATCCTAAGTTTCTGTAAAAAAAATTTATTTTCTCTAATTTCTTAAATTTTTTAAATAAAATTTTTACATATATTCTGCTTAAAACGGACATTTTTTAACAAGCATAATTAATTAACTAATTATTTATTTATTATTTATTATTTTAAAAATATATAATTATATATATATTTAATTTCAAAGCTTTAATTATTTATAAATGAGTAAAACTATATACATTATTTTAATAGTTATCTTTCTTGTTTTTTTAATAGGTATAATTTTGTTAAAAAAAAGATCGTCAAAAAAAAGAGGAAATTCTTCTGACGACATATATCCTCTATACTAAATTTAATTTTGTAAAAAAAAATAAAATTAAAAAAATATTTATCTGTGACTTATAAAAATTTCTTAGAAAAAGCAAAAACAATTTTAGATATAATTAAGGATTCTAAGAAAGAATTTTATAATCAATATTATATTTACGACAATGAACTAGGTTGGGATATAAAGAAAAATTCAAAGCATAACAGCTTGCCTTATAATTCAGATGCATACGGAAATAGAAAAATTAACAATTTTAAAAGTTCAAAAAAAAATAAAATCGTAATAATAGGAGATTCTATGGTTCATGGTGATGAAGTTGGTGATAATGAGACTTGGGGTTTCTTTTTATCAAAAAAATTAAAAAAAACAAATTTAATTAATTTAGGAGTTTCTGGTTATGGAAATGATCAAGCGTACTTAAGATTCAAAAGATTTTTAAAGAAAACAAAAGTTAAAATTGCAATTTTTTGTTTTAACTCAGGAAATGAATTAAGAAATATTAATATTCAAAGACTATTTTTGAATAACAAAGGTCAGTTTGTTTATTTAAAGCCAAGATTTATAAATAAAGGAAATAAAATCAAACTAATAAAAATTCCAAAAAATAAAGAAAAAGATTATTATTTATTTCTAAAAAGTAAAAAAGTGAAAGAACATTTAAAGAAATATGATTTCTTTTACCCTAATTTCTTTAAAAATATTTTAAAAAAAATTTTAAAAACTTTAAGTTATAGTTTTTCTTATAATCATTATCTTTTATTAAGTAGAAACAATGCTTTAAATATAACATTTAGAATTTTTATTCTTTTTATTTCGTTATGTAAAAAAAATAAAATAATTCCAATTATTTTGTTCTTACCAAAACTAAGTGGTAATTTTAAAAGTGAAAAAAATTTAATTTATTTAAAAGAAAAATTAGAAGAAAAAAAAATAAATACTTTTTATCCAAGGGATATTTTTTTTAATAATGAAGGAAAAGTTATTAAAAAATATTTTTGTGATAAAAACCACTACTCTAAAAATGGTGGCAAAGTTTTAGCAGAAACAATATATAACTATATAAGAAAAAAAAATTTTTTTAACATTTAAAAAATCAATTAATGAAAAATTTTATTAAAAATTTTATAAATTCTAAAACAAACTATAAATTTTTTATAAAAAATTTTACGCAATTAACAGATTTAAAAATTGCGTCTTATGTTGCAAAATCAATGAGGCATAGTTTAATTATCAACCCCTACGAAAACAAAAAAAAACTAACTGGTAATACTATAATTTTTTCACCTCATCCTGATGATGAAATTATAGGGCTAGGGGGTACAATTATTAAACTAATTAAGGATAGATCTAAATTACATTGTATTTATTTTAGTACTGACCGTGAGAGAATTAAGGAATATAAAACAGTTTCAAAGTTATTAAATTTTTCAACAACTCAGTTAAATTTAAAAATAAATAATTTTGCTATAAATAATAAAAATTTAGATTTAATTGCTAAAGAAATTAACTTACGTAATCCAAAAAGAATTTTCTTACCATTTCTATTTGATGATCATGACGATCATAGAAGAGTAAATCAGTTTTTTTTAGAATTATTTAAAAAAAAATTAATTTTAAAAAAAGATTTTGAAGTTTGGGGTTATCAAATATATTCCTTTTTTCCAACAAATTTATATGTAGATATCACAAAAAATATAAAAAATAAAATTTTTTATTTGAAGAAATATAAATCTCAAGTAAAAAAAAAGAATTTCGTACATCTGGTACTTTCTATGAACGCTTATAATTCTAGATTTATAAATACTTCAAAAAAATTATATCTTGAGAATTTTTTTGTAGTTCCTTCCAAAGAATATTTTAAATTATGTGAAAAATATTTTAAGACACCTAGAAACTGTTATTACAATAAAAACTATTATTAAAAAAAAAATTAAAATTTGTTTTCCTTTTGTAGGGGATAGTATTGGTGGTAGCCATATATCTGCAATAGAATTAATTAAAAAATTAGATAAAAATTTTTTTTCCCCAATAATCGTATTGCATAAAAAAGGAATTTTATACAATAGATTAATTAGCGATGGTTTAAATCCTAATCATTTAAAAATTACAAATTTTGTAGGTAAAAAAAAGGGATTTATTCCAAATTTATTAAGTATTTTAAAAAATACTTTATTAATTACTTCTTATATAAAAAAAAAAGAAATTGATATTGTACATTTAAACGACTCAAGCGCAGGATTGTCATGGATATTTCCTACAAAAATTAGTGAAGCAAAATTAATTTGGCATCAAAGAGTTGCGTTTCCAAAATGGAGACTTTACAAAACTTTATTTTTTTTTACAGAAAAAATAATTTGTATTTCTAAATTTGTTTATAAGACTATTCCTAATTATAGTAAAAAAAAAGCAACAATAGTCTTTAACCCAATATCCATAAAAAAAATTAAAACCAAAAGTATTAAAAATAATTATTTAAAGATAAAATCTGATTTAGAAAATAAGAAGATAAAGAAAATTTTATTTCTTGCTAACATTATTGAAAGTAAAAGGGTTGATTTTTTTATTAAGATTGCTGAAGAAATTATTAAAAAGAAGATTATTAAAAATTCTAAATTTTACATAGTGGGTTCGGATAAAAAAAATCTATTAAAAAATAATATTTTTAATAATAAGATAATTTACATCGGCCACGAACCTAACAAAGAGATTTTTCTTAAATATTGTGATTTACTTATTGTTACAGCAGAAAATGAAGGTTTTAATAGAACAATTGTGGAAGGAATGCTTTCTAAAATACCTGTAATAGCTGTTAAATCAGGAGCTCATTCAGAAATTATTAAAAATAATTTTAATGGCTGGCTAGTAAAAAAAAATAATATAAATAATTTTGTTAGCACAGTAACAAAAGTTTTAAATTTGGAGAAAAACAAATTAAGAAACATTTTAAATAAATCAAAGAATTTAGCTAAGAAAAATTATAATATTTCTAATCATGCCACTAAAATTTCAGAAATTTACTTTAAATTATTTTCTTCTAAATAATATTTAGAAAAAAAAGAAACAGTGTTTCTACTTTTTTTGTAATTTTTTAGAAAAATTTCTTTTCCAAGCATTCCATATTGATTTTTATCATTGCTGTAATAGTACATTCTTTTATAAAATTTTTCTTTTATATCTTTTACTGGAATAAAGTTTAAAAAGAAACCAACAAATTTTATAATTTTGTAAATACCAACCCACACCTCTGGCTCTGAACGTAGGTCATTGAAAATATTTCTATAATTTTTTTTTTTTAAAAAATTTATATAAAAATTTTGATTAATTTTATCTTTTAATGGTATTTTTTCAAAAAATTTCATTATTTCTTTATCCCAAAGAGGCATTTCCCATTCAACATTAAAAAAGTCATAAGCTTTATTTCCATTTACAACTAACTTTGATTGTCTTTCTTTCCATTCCCAATACTCATAAAGCATTTTTAAATTTTTTTTTTTTATAACTAATTTTCCAAATGATTTGTTAATCTTTTTTTTTATAAAACTAATATTTTTTTTATTTACAAGATTTTTCCATAATGAGTAATGCTTTTTTATTATATATTCGTATAAATTTTTAATTTTTGATTTTTTTGAATAATTAATAAATTTAGTTAGATGTGAACCTGAAATATAGTCACCGGATTGTCCATTTATAACTATTTTATTTTTTAAAAAATTTTCTTTATTCATTTTTGACAATGTTTCAAATTCTAAATAACTAGGAGTAGATGAAAGATTTGAAGAATAATCTGAGTAATTTTTTCTTTCATAAGATTTGTATAAAAAATTAATTTTTTTTTCATCATGTTCATAAAATTTCCAAGGAACATTCAATAACTGGCTTATTTCTTTAGCTTTAATTGATTCATGATTTCTTTTTATCCCATAACTTACAGCTAATATTTTGTTATATTTTAGCTCTACTAATTTACCTAAAATAAATCTAGAATCTAAGCCGCCACTTAAGAAAACAATTATTGTCTTACCATTAGCTCTTTTTATTATTTTTTTGAAAATTTTATTAATTATTAATTCAAATTTATTGTAACTTTGTTTTTTTGAATAATTTGGTAAATATTCAAAATATTTGATTTTTTTTTTTATGTTATTTTTTTTTTTCCAAAGAATTATATTTCCAGAGTTAATCTGATAAACATTATTTATTAAAGTTTCATTTCCACTGACATAGCCAAGCATTTTAAATTCAAGAACAGATCTTTTGTTTACAAAATTATCATTTTTTAATAATTTTGCAGAATTTGACACATAGCCCTTATTATTAAAAAAAATCGGTTGGCTTCTTACATTATCCACAGCACAAAAAACATTTTTTTTATTTTCTAAAATTATTCCAAAATAAAAATCAAGAGTAGTTATAAAATTTTTAAATATTTTTAAATTAATTTTCTCTTGTTTTTTAAAAAAAAAACTAATTTTTTCAATATTTGCGATGTTTGTTTTAACATATATGTTGTTTTGGTGGTACTTTAGATGATGCCAGTTATATTTTTTGTCAATTCTTACCTTATTTAACATTATTTATATTTTAGTAATATATGTCTATATGTAAATTTAGTAAATTTGTTAATAAATTTGTAACTTGCAATTTTTTTTTTTTTATATTAAATAACAATTAAATTTGCATGATTAATTTTCTAATTAAATATATATTGTTTTTTGCATTTTCTGTAAATATAGCTATTGCTGAGCAGATGTTATCATTAGATGATAATTTTTTTCCAGAAGGTATAGCAATTTCAAAGAATGGCGATATTTTCGTTGGAAGTTTAAAAGAAAATAAAATAGTTAGGTTTAAAAATAATGAAAAAAAATCTGAAATTTTTGTTCCTTCTAATTCAAATAGCTTAAATTCTGTAATTGGTATTATAGCAGATAATAGAAATAAGATTTTGTGGGCTTGTTCCTCTAACCCAGGGGTATCAAATTATCCTAGTGATAAAGTTGTGTCACTAAAAGCATTTGATATTAATACTGGAGATTTTATTCAAAGTTACGAATTTCCTAATGGAGGATTTTGTAATGACATTACATTAGACAGTAATGGAAATGTTTATGCAACTGACTCATTTAATCCACGTATACTTCGGTTAAATAAATCGCAATCAAGACTTGAAACTTGGTATGAAAACGACGATTTCAAAGGCGAGGGCTTTAATCTTAACGGAATTACATTTATTGATAATAAAATTTATACTGTAAAAATGAATTCCGGGGAATTGTTTGAAATAGAAGTTGCTGATAACGGAAAACCAATTAATTATGTTAAAATAGATTTACCACGACCTTTAAATGCTCCAGATGGTATCAAAGCAATTGACAAAAATAATTTATTAGTTGTTGAAAATAAAGGAAGCTTAACAAACATAAGTTTATCTGATCCAATTATACTTAATGTTATTAAAGATAATTTAGATACTCCTACAACCGTAGCAATTAAAGGAAAAACAGCATGGGTTCTTCAAGCACAATTTGGGCATTTATTTGGTGATGAAAAGGATATACCACCAGGGCCATTCGAAATTATAGGCGTTCAATATAAACCATCAATCTTGACAAAAATAAAAAAACTATTAAATTTCGAAAAATAAGAGGTTTTTTTTATGAAAGTTTTAAGTTCTTTAAAGTCAGCAAAAGGTCGACATCTAAAATGTAAAGTTGTTCGCAGAAGAGGCCGTATTTATGTGATCAACAAATCCAATCCTAGATTTAAAGCAAGACAAGGATAATATTTTTTATTACTATAACTTTTAGGATAAATTTTATGCTAAAAGATAAATTAAAATTTTTTTTAAAAAAAAACTACCCTGCGCTTGTAAGAAAATATAGAGACTACTCTATTTCTAAATCATTTAATCATAATTATTGGGAAAAAAAGAAAGACTCTTTTATTGGAATTGTAAATGATTTAAAAAACAAACCTTTTGATGAAACATTGCCTAAAAATTTTAATGAAATAAAAATTAAACACGACAGAGCTACTTTAGAAATAAATAATACTTGTAATCTTGATTGTATAATGTGTAAAACTAGCCTTTCTACTAGAAAAAAAGGTAAGATGGATAGTGAGACACTTAACGTTGCTCTAGAAAGACTAAAAGAAGCTGGGGTTACACATGTTACCTTGCACACAATAGGCGATCCTCTAGCTAACCCAAGATTAAAAGAAGTATTTATTGAATTAAGGAAATACAATATTAAGTGCTCAATATCTACAAACGGGCTACTCTTATATAAGCACGTTGATACCTTAAAAGAATTTCTCGATATATGCCCATCTATAAGATTCTCAATTGATGGGGTAAATAAAGAAACTTATGAAAAAATAAGAGCTAAAGGGAAATGGGAAGATTTAATTACAAATCTTGACCTATGTAATAATGAACTTAGAACTAAAGGCTTATCTACAGATATTAATATGACTGTTTCAAAAGATAATTTTAATGAGATTGGAGAATTTATAGTTTTTTTTAAGAAATATATTTCTTATCCTTTTATGGATTTTTCATTTAACTTTGTTAATAGTTTAAGTCCAGACAATACATATTTTAACGAAGCTAATACGATTCCAGAACACACGCACATAAATAAAATGTGTCATCTTGTTTCAGGTAAAGTTCCATATATTTTGATTGATGGGAAATTATCTGTTTGTTGCAGAGATTATAGCGGCGAATTAATTATTGGAGATATAAATAAGTCATCTTTAAATGCGGTGAGGAGTTCAAAAAAATTAAAATCATTACAGAAAGCTCATACGAATGGAAATTTAGAAAATTATCCTTTATGTAAAACCTGTTTTATTATTGATGATAGAATTAATATTGTTTTTAGTGGCGTATTGCAATATTTGCTTTTTATGCACCCAGATGAAAAAGCTGAATATTTTCAAAGTAAAGCTGACGAACTAATAGAATTTTTGAGAAATAAAGAATTATCTACTGAAAAATTTACAAAATTGTTAAATTAATACCTATCTACTGATGCAATTCTAAGCACATTTGTCGCTCCACTTTGACCAAACGGAACCCCAGCGGTTATTACAACACGATCACCTTTTTTTGCAAATTTTTCTTTTTTTGCTAATTTTCCTGATTTAATAACCATATCTTTAAAACTTCTAGCATCTTTGGTATGAATACAGTGTACACCCCATGCCAAAGCTAATCTTCTAGCTGTGTTAAGATTTGGAGATATCCCCATAATCGGAACATCGGGTCTTTCTCTTGCAGCTCTCAAAGCAGTTGAACCAGAAGTTGTATAAGTAACAACAGCTTTTGCAGACATTATTCTAGCAACATACTTTGCAGATTCAGTTATTGCATCTTCTGCGGTTGCCCTTGCTTTAACATGACTAGCTTCATTAATATTTAAATACAAAGGGTCACTCTCAACTTTTTCAATTATTTTGTTCATCATTTTTATAGATTCATTTGGATAAGCACCGATAGCTGTTTCAGCCGATAACATTACTGCATCTGTACCATCATATATTGCTGTTGCAACATCTGATGCCTCTGCTCTTGTTGGAGTCGGATAATTAACCATTGAGTCAAGCATTTGGGTTGCAACAACAACAGGTTTACCCTCTTGCCTGCAAGCATTTATAATTCTCTTTTGTTGGCTTGGAAGACTTTCCAATGGTGATTCAATACCAAGATCACCCCTGGCAATCATTATTGCATCAGAAACTTTTATTATCTTATTCAAATTTTTTAAAGCAATTGGTTTTTCGAGCTTTGTTAAAACAGAAGCTTTATTTTTTATAATTTTTTTAAAATTCAATACATCCTTTTCTGTTTCAACAAAAGATAAAGCTATCCAATCCACTCCTAATTTTAGAGCTAGTCTCAAATCTTCTTCATCTTTTTTTGTTAATTTACCATTGGCTGATTTAACATTAGGTATGTTAAATCCTTTATTGCTAGATATGAAACCACTAAATTTTACTTTAGTTTCAATATAATTACTGTTCTTTCTTGTAACTATTAATGTTAATTTTCCATCATCAACTAATATTTTGTTTCCTTTTTTTATCTTTCTAAAAATATCTTTATGAGGTAAGAAACATCTACGTTTATTTCCAGCCATTGGATTTAGGTCAAACGTAAATTTTCTACCACTTTTAAGAAAAATCGGCCCATCATCAAACTTTCCAACTCGTAACTTTGGACCTTGCAAATCCATTAGGATTCCAATTGGTCTTTTTACTTTTTTTTCCAGCAGCCTAATTTCTTTAAATCTTTTTATATGCGTCTCTGCTACATCATGACTAAAATTTAGCCTAAATATATCTGCTCCCGATATAAATAATTTTTTTATTGTTTTATAATCAGACGATGCCGGTCCTAATGTTGCAATTATTTTAGCTTTTCTATTTCTTCTCATATATAAATATTGAATAACTAACTTATAAATAGTAATTTTTTTGTTTCTTTACATGTTTTTTTGTAAATATTACTTATATATTAATGAATTTTATAATTGATAATAAATGCTATGAAAAATAACTTTTTTTCAGTAGGTCTTGAGGAAGAATATTTAGTTGTAAATAAATATAATGGCGAGTTAATTGTTGATCCTCCTAAAGGCCTTATGAGAGATTGTAAAAAGAAACTTAAAGGTCAAGTTAAAAGTGAGTTTTTAAGATCTCAAATTGAAGTAGGGACCAAAGTTTGTAATTCAATAAAAGATTTAAAAGATAACTTAATTTTTTTAAGAAAAAATGTTGCAAAAATACTTAATAAGTATGATTTATCTTTTATTGCAGTTTCAACACATCCATTTTCTGATTGGGAAAATCAAAAACATACGCAAAAAAGGAGATATTATAATTTAGCTGACAAGTTCCAAATGATTGGAAGAAGACTTGTTATTTCAGGTATGCATATTCATGTCGGAATACCTGATAATGAATTAAGAATTGATTTGATGAATCAAATTTCTTATTTTTTACCTCATTTATTAGCACTAAGTACTTCATCACCTTTTTGGAGAGGTGAAAATACAGGGCTTAAATCTTATAGAGTTAGTATTTTTGATGAATTGCCAAGAACAGGATTACCGGAAGAATTTGGTAGCTATGATGAATATAAAAGACAT
Source organism: Alphaproteobacteria bacterium MarineAlpha6_Bin4 (assembly GCA_002937775.1). Lineage (GTDB taxonomy): Bacteria > Pseudomonadota > Alphaproteobacteria > CAYOOR01. The sequence continues at coordinate 16,852 of PTKO01000007.1, forward strand.
ATCAAAATTTTAATGAATGCTGGAATATTAGATGACCCTAGTACTATTTGGTGGGATTTAAGACCTAATGTAAAATTTCCTACTTTAGAAATGAGAATTTGTGATACATGCACATCTTTAAATGATGCAATTTCTATTGCTGCATTATATTTATCGATAATTCATATGGCTTGTAGATTAAGAAGAGAAAATAAAAAATGGAGAGTTTATTCAAAAATGTTAATTAATGAAAATAGATGGAGAGCACAAAGATATGGTATAGAAAAAAGCTTGGTAGATTTTGGTAAAAGTAAACTTGTACCATATAAAAATTTAGCAAATGAATTAATCGATTTAGTTAGAGAAGATGCCAAAATATTAAAATGTGAAAAAGAAATAAATAAAATCAAAAATATTATTAAAACAGGAACTAGCGCAGATAAACAAGTTAAAATTTTTAAAGAAGAAATTAAAAAATCAAATAATAAAAGAATAGCCCTAGATAAAGTAGTAAAATTTCTTATGAAAGAAACAATTAATTTTTAGATTATGAATGAAAAAAAAAAAGTTGAAATCGAGTCCGAAGTTTTTCGAAGGTTAATAAATCATTTTAGAAAGAAACCTGATGTTCAAAATATAGATTTAATGAATTTAGCAGATTTTTGTAGAAATTGTTTGTCAAAATGGTATATGCAATCTGCAAAGAAAAAAGGAATAAAAATAAATTACGAGGAAGCAAAAGAAATAATTTATGGCATGCCTTATGACAAATGGAAAAAAAAATATCAAAAACCTTTAGCGAAGGATAAATAAAAAACATTTAGTATGAAAATTTTAGTTACAGGAGCAGCCGGTTTTATAGGCTTTCATTTATGTGAAAGATTGCTAAAAGATAACCATCAAATTTTTGGAATTGATAATATCAATAATTATTACGATGTTAAATTAAAAAAAGATAGATTAAATATATTGTTAAAAAATAAAAAATTTAAATTTAAGAAGATTGATATTTCTAGTGAAAATTTTGTAAAAAAAATTTATCCACTTACAAAAAATTTTAAAATAATAATACACTTGGCTGCGCAAGCAGGAGTTCGATACTCAATAACCCATCCTTATAAATACATAGAAAGCAATGTTAAGTCACAAGTTTCAATACTAGAATTAGCAAAAAAAATAAAAAATTTTGAACATTTAATATATGCTAGTTCATCTTCCGTTTATGGTTCAAATAAAAAAACCCCATTCTCAACAAATGATAGAGTTGATGACCCTATATCTTTATATGGAGCATCAAAAAGATCCGGTGAATTAATTGCAAAGTCCTATTCAAAGATGTTTAAAATAAATTGTACCGCATTAAGATTTTTTTCTGTTTACGGACCTTGGGGAAGACCTGATATGGCAGCATATATTTTTACAAAAAATTTATTTGAAAAAAAAACTTTTGATCTATTTAATTTTGGCAGAATGGAAAGAGATTTTACATTCGTTGAAGATATTGTAAATGGTATTATTCCACTGGTTAAATTTAAGAAAAGAAAAAAAGATTTACATAAAATATATAATTTAGGAAATAATAAACCTGAACCACTTATGAAGTTGGTGAATTTATTAGAAAAATTCTCTGGAAAAAAAGCAAAAATAAAGAAAAAAGGAATGCAATTAGGAGATGTTCGTCATACCTATGCAAATATTAAAGACAGTAAAAAGGATTTAAAATTTAAGCCACAGACAAATTTAGAAGAAGGGCTAGAAAAATTTGTTAATTGGTATAAAGAGTATCATAAAATTAATTAGTTATATAATTCTTCAATAATTTTTTTATATTTTTCATACACTTTGTTTCTTTTAATCTTCATTGTAGGAGTTAAAAAGGCATTTATATCATCTTGATGTAAAGTAACAAAAGCAGATTTTCTTATTTTTTCTATTGGAGATAATTTTTTATTTATTTTTTTAATATGTAATTTAATTTTTTCCTCTTCATCCCCAATATTAGTTACAATGCTTTCTTTATCTATTTTAATAATTACTAAAGCAACTAAAAATGGTTTATTATCGCCAAATATCAGTACTTGAGATGTAGTTTCAAGAGTTGAGAACAAACTTTCAATTTTTTGTGGAGCAATATTATCACCTCCAGTTGTAACAATGATATCTTTTTTTCTATCAGTTATTATTAAATGATTGTCTTCATCTAATTTTCCTATATCTCCTGTATACAGCCAATTATTTTTTATTTTTTCTTTAGTTTCTTTTTCTTTTCCTAAATAGCCTTTCATTAAAGTATCACCTCTTACCAAAATTTCCCCATCGCTTGCTATTTTAACTTCAACTCCTTTTATCGGCGGGCCTACTGTTCCAATTTTATTAAATTCAGGCCTGTTACAACTAACCGTTGGAGAAGTTTCTGTAAGACCATATCCTTGTAGAATTTTTATTCCTATTGATTCAAAAAAAAGATTTACATCGTAGCTTAGGGCACCACCACCTGATACTAAAAACTTTAATTTAGTTCCAAAAACTTTTTTTATTTTATTATCAAAAATAATTTTAAAAAAAAATTTAAAAAAACGTGTTAAAAGTAATAATTTTTTTTGATTTAAATAAATTTTTTTTCCTAAGCTTAGATTAAAATTAAATAATTTTTCTAAGATTTTTTTTTTTGAAAAGTTGTTTAATATTTTTTTATAAATAGCTTCGTAGAATCTTGGTACGGCAGCTATATAAGTTGGATTAACCTCCTTAAAATTAGTAAATAATTTATCCATATTTTCTGCATAAAAAATTTCACTTGATGTAAGTAATGGCATAAATTGACCAGCAGTATGTTCATAGGAATGAGATAAAGGTAGAAAAGAAATGTATCTCTCATTATTAAAGTTTATTTTTTCGAAAATATCTAAAGATCCAATTAAATTAGAACGAATTGCTTTATGTGTTAAAATTACACCTTTAGGGACTCCGCTGGTTCCAGAAGTATAAATAATACATGCAGGGTCATCCTCCTTTATTTTTATATTTGCATCTTCTTTTTTTATTTTTTCTTTCCATAGCTCTTCTATAAAAATTATTTTTTTATTTATATCATGGTTTATTTTTTCATAGGAAAAAATATTTCTAATTTGTTTATAATTCTTAATCGCAGGTAAAAAGTTTAAAAATAATTTCTTATTTGAAACAAAAACAATTTTTGCTTTACTATCTTTTATTAAGTATTCGTAGTCTTTTTTTGTATAAGTAGTGTAAGCAGGGACAGTTACACCTCCTGCAAGCATTATAGCGAAATCAGTAATAAACCAATTAGGGTTGTTTTCTGAAATAATTATAACCTTGTCACCTTTTTTTATTCCTAGTTTAATAAGTTTTGATGAAAGTAATAAAATTCTTTCTCTTACCAACTTCCAAGAATAAGATTTGTATTGATTATTTTTTTTGTTCCATAGAAGGGGTTTATCTAATTGTTTTTTTGCCTCTTCTAGAAATAGTTCTGGCAATGTTTTCCAATTAAATTTTTCTTCAATATTTTTCATTTCATTAATTGATATTTAAATTGTTCTATATACTTTATTATCAATTATATTTTAAAATTGTTAATAAATTGAACAATATTTTAGATAAAGATAACTTTTCAAAAAGAGCAAACAGATATTTGCAGCTTACCAGTCAAGTAGGTGGCTTACTAACAAGATTAGGTGTGAATAAACTTGGCTTAGGTATAAATAAAGACAAACATGCAACAAATTTAAAAAATAACCTTGGAGAATTCAAAGGGCCAATAATGAAAATAGCTCAACTTTTATCCATGATACCAGATGCTTTACCTGCTGAGTATTCAAATCAGTTAATGCAATTACAATCACATGCACCTCCTATGGGCGAACTTTTTGTTAAAAGAAGAATGATTAATGAATTGGGAAATAATTGGGATAATAATTTTTTAAATTTTAATAAATCAGCCTCTTATGCTGCATCATTAGGGCAGGTTCATAAAGCTAAATTAAAAAATGGTAATTTAGTAGCTTGCAAACTGCAATATCCCGATATGAGATCTGCTGTAGAGGTGGATTTAAATCAATTTGAAGTAATTTTAAAATTATTTGAAAAATATAATAAAGCAATTAAAACTAAAAAAATATTTTTAGAAATAAAAGACCGTTTAATTGAAGAGATTAATTACGATAATGAAATAAAAAATATGAAGTTTTTTGAAAAAATTTTTAAATTTGATAAATCTGTAAATATTCCCAAAGTTTATAAAGAATTTTCTACAAAAAGATTGATTACTATGAGCTGGCTTGAAGGTCATACTTTAGACGAAGTTATAAAATATTCAAAAAATAGAAAATATTTATTGGAAAAAATAGCTACTAATATTTTTAATGCATGGTACATGCCTTTTTATAAGTTTTGTGTTATACACGGTGACCCGCATTTCGGAAACTATTCTTTTAAAAATAATGGCGATATAAATTTATTTGATTTTGGTTGTGTGAGATTTTTTCCTACAAGTTTTGTTAAAGCAGTTTTAAATTTATATTATGCACTGGAGAAGAAAGATGAAGATTTAACAATTGAAGCATATAAATCATGGGGATTTAAAAAAATTAATAAAAAATTAATTAAAATTTTAAATTTATGGGCTTCATATATATACGGACCTTTATTAGAAGATAAAAAAAGATTGATACAAGGAGAAAACAATAAGGGTTATGGAATTAATGTTGCTAATAATGTTTATAAAGAGTTAAAAAAAATTGGCGGAATAGAACCTCCAAAAGAATTTGTTTTTATGGATAGAGCTGCTATTGGAATGGGGTCTTTATTTATGAAATTAAATGTAAAATTAAATTGGCATGAAAAATTTAATAATTTAATAAAAGACTTTGATGAAAAAAAAATATTAAAAAAAAGGGAAAGTGTAATAGTTTAGTATCTTCTTTGGAATTTTCTTTTTCTTCTCAAGACCTCTGAAGCAACTCTTTTTCTCTTAATTGAAGGTTTTTCATAGTGTCTTCTTAGTTTCATTTCTTTAAAAAGGCCTTCTTGTTGCATTTTTTTTTTAAGTATTTTTAATGCAATTTCTAAATTATTATCTCTTATAAATATTTGTACTATTTTATTTCTCCTTATTTATAAATTTAAATCAACTTTTTAAATTAAAATATATAATTTGATAAGAATATTAGTAAAAAACTAAATTACAATTATTTTTTTATAAAAAAATATCAAATATATTTCTAAAGTGGGTCTTTTCTTACTTTCTCACTTTGCTTCTTTCTAAAGTCTTTCAATCTATCCGTAAGATCTTTATCTTCAATAGCAAGAATTGCAGCTGCAAGCAGACCAGCATTTTTTGAACCAGGCGAACCTATTGCTAAGGTTCCAACTGGGATACCTGGGGGCATTTGGACAATTGATAATAAACTATCAATTCCTTTTAAACTTTTACTTTCTATTGGTACACCTAGAACTGGCAAAAGCGTGTAAGCAGCAATTACTCCAGGTAGTGCTGCTGCCATTCCAGCTCCCGCAATAAAAACTTTAACTCCATTTTTTTCCGAATCTTTAATATATTCTCTTAGTCTGTCAGGTGTTCTATGAGCCGATATAACACGAGTTTCATTTTTTATTTTTAATTCATTTAAAATATCAGATGCAGGCTTCATTTCCTCAGCATCAGATTCACTTCCCATTATTATTGCTACTTTAATATCATTCATGATTATATTTTATCTAATTCATCAGTTTTTTCTTCTTCTTCATTTTTTTTATGTATTTCAGATATTTTATTCAAATCTTTCTCATTACAAAAGCCTAATCTTAAAGGATCTTTTGCTATTATATTTTCATAATTCCAATGACTTTTATTTCTTATTGAATCTACAGTATTTTTAGTAGTTCTGATTAGTTTACAAATTTCATTATCTGAAATAGATGGGAATTCTTTTAATAGCCATTTTATTGCGCCAGGCCTTTCTTGCCTTTTAGCTATTGGAGTATACTTTGTACCTTTAGTAATTTTTTTTGGTTTTGGCAGACTACTTTTATTAACTTTTAATTTTGATTTAGGGTTTGTTTCACATTTCTTTATTTCTTCTAATGTTAAAATTTTACTATTAATTGGATTTATCCCAGGCATTTTTCCAACAACCTCACCATTAGCCATTGATTCAACTTCTAAAACGTGTAATTCACAAAAATCTGATATTTGTTTAAAAGTTAATGAGGTGTTATCTAATAACCAAACTGCGGTTGCTTTTGACATTAAAATCTTTGCCATTTATTTAAGTACAATTTAATTGATTAATTTATTCAAAAATTTCTAAATAGTTAATGCTATTTTACCAAAATGTAATCCTTTTTCTATATAAATATGAGCATTTTTTACTTTACTCAATGGAAACGTTTTACACAAAATAGGCTTTATTTTATTTTTTTTTATTAAAGGCCATATATTTCTTTTTAAATCTTTTGCAATTTTTTCTTTTTCTTCTAAAGAGCCTATTCTTAGCGTGGATCCCGTAATTAATAATCTCTTAAGCATTATCATTAACAAATTGACGTTAACAACTGAACCAGTTAACCACCCGATATTAATAAGGGTCCCATTTCTTTTTAAAATATTAATATTCTTTTGTACATAATTTCCACCTACAATATCTAATATAAAATCCACGCCAGTATTTTTTGTTTTTTTTTTTATAAAAATTTCAAAATCATTTTTTTTTGCATTAATAGCATAATTAGCTCCTATTTTTTTACATTTTTTTACTTTTATATCAGATCTAGTAGTAGTAAAAACTTCTAGGCCGAAATATTTAGCAAATTGGATTGCAGTTGTTCCAATACCACTAGACCCTCCATGTATTAAAATTTTTTTTCCTTTTTTTATTTTACTTCTTATAAACAAATTAAACCAAACAGTAAAAAAAGTTTCAGGTATAACAGATGCCTCTTCAAAGCTTAAATTATTTGGGATTGGAATACATTGGGTGCTTGGAGCTATACAATATTCAGCATATCCACCACCAGATACTAAAGCACATACTTTATCACCTACTTTTATTTTTTTTGTTTTTTTTCCTAATTCAACTACTATTCCAGATATTTCAAGACCCAAGACATCGCTTGCATCTTTAGGAGGAGGGTAGCCACCCTCTCTTTGAAGAATATCAGGTCTATTAACTCCTGCTGCTTTAACTTTTATTAAAACTTCATTTTCCTTAGGTTTTGGTATTGGTCTATTACCAACATACAACACCTCAGGGCCACCATGTTTCTTAATTTCGATTACTTTCACTTAATTATCTAGTTATTATCTTTTTTAATTTCTGACTTTGATTGATTTTTATTTTCGACAATTTCTTCTTTATTATCTTTTTTATAGTTTTTAAATTTCTTTGCAAATTTTGAAATTTGTCCTTGCGTATCTACCAATTTTCTTTCTCCACCACTCCAAGCAGGGTGTGATTTTGGGTCAATATCTAAATTAAGAACATCGCCTTTCTTGCCCCAGGTTGATCTAGTCTTAAATTTTGTACCATCAGTCATAACAACTTCAATTTCATGGTAATCTGGATGTATTTTTTTTTTCATAAGATATAAATTATATTTTTTTTATTTTTTTTCAAATCCAATTATTACTTTATTTTCTTTATTTTTCATATCACCAAATGATTTAACAATTAAATTTTTTGCTGGCACGCCTTCATTCATAAGAATGGTTCTAACATTAATTGCTCTATCGAGCGATAATCTTCTTGAAATATCCTCACTTTTATCAGTCTTTGCATAAGATGTAATTTTAAAATTTAATTTTTTTTTATTATGCTGGCTGTTAATAAAGTTTATTATTTTATTTTTATGTTCTTCTTTTAAATTAGCTGTTTCCGAATTAAAAAGAATTTGTATTTCATCAGGTTGTTGTTCAATAATCTCTTTAATTCTTGCAAGTTTTTTTTCAACATTATTATCAATTGAATATTTTTTTTGTTCTTTCTTTTTTATTTCTTTAATTAACACATCTTCTTTTACTTTTTTTTTTATTTTAGTTCTTATGTCTTTTTTTATTACAATTTCTTCTTCGTTCTGATTTTTATTTAAATTTTCAATTATTGATAAATTAGTTTCAATATCTTTTTGAAAAGGTTTGCCAATTTCTACTGGATCTATAGAGAAACTATCGTTAATTAGTGAATTATATATAAAAATAAAAAAAATTATTTTTAGTTTTATGGTTATATTTTTCATATTTACGTTTTAAACCTATCTTCTAATTCGTCAACTAAGTTATTATTACATGCGTATATATTTCCTGTATATAGATAATTTTCATTTTTATTAATACTGCCAACGCTTCCCCCAGCTTCTTTCACTAATAAAGATCCGGCAGCTATATCCCAGGTCTTTAAATTAAATTCCCAAAAAGCATCATATCTACCTGAAGCAACATAAGCTAGATCCAAAGCAGCAGCGCCATATCTACGAATTCCAGAAGAATTTTTCATTATATTTTCTAAAATTTTTAAATAGTTTTTATGGGAACTTTCCATACCTTTCCAAGGTATTCCTGTAGAAACTAAAGCATCTTTAAGACTATTTCTTCCTGAAACTCTTATTCTTTTATCATTTAGATATGCCCCAACTCCTTTTTCTGCCCAAAAAAGCTCATCTTTAATAGGGTCATAAATAATTCCAGAAATTATTTCTCCTTTAAACATTAACGCTATAGAAATTGCAAAGTGAGGTAGTCCATGTAAGAAGTTTAGAGTTCCATCTAAAGGATCAATTATCCATTTTTTTTCATGTTCATTTAAGCTAATTTCTGAATTCGTTTCTTCAGAAATAATTTTTATATCAGGGTAAGCTTTTTCAAGTATTTTTATAATTGTTTTTTCAGAATTTAAGTCTGCTGAAGTTACAAAATCGCCAATACCCTTTTTTGATACTTGCAAATTTTCAACTTCTCTAAAATCTTTTATTAAAATATTGCCAGCTTTATACGCTGCTTTAGTCATAATATTTATTATAGGTGTCTTTAAAGCCATGATAATTTTTGTGTAAAATATTTTACTTAACTTTCTCTACATAAGAGTTATCTAATGTTTTTACTACTATTTTTACTCCTTCTTCTATATGAACAGGAACCATTACTTTAATTCCATTTTCAAGAATTGCCGGCTTTAATCCAGATGTCGCAGTTTGACCTTTAATTACAGCTTCAGCCTCTTTAATTTCTAGAATTACTGTTTCAGGAAGAATTATATTTATAGGCTTTTCATCTTTTAATTCCAGGATAATATTAATACCATCTTTTAAATATGGAAGAGTTTCACTTATAATTTTTTCTTTATCTATGCTGATTTGCTCGTAATTATCCTGATCCATAAAAAAATACTCATTTCCACTTGAGTAAAGAAATTGAAAACTTTTTTGTTCTAAATAGGCTTTTTCTAAGTTTTCATCAGATCTAAATCTTTCATTTTTTTTTGTTCCATCGCTAATCTCTTTCAATTCAGCTTGAACATATGCCCCACCTTTACCCGGCTTTGTATGTTCTAATTTAAGAACTTTCCATAATTTATTATCAATTTCTAAGATATTCCCAATCTTTATTTCATTTGCAGATATTTTCATTTTTTTTTATTTATTATATTGTTAAATAATTTCACTGCTTCCACTGGACCTTTGTCAAAATCCCAAACACCTGATGATATAGCAATTAAATCACATTTTGTTTTTATAATTTTTTTACAATTTTTCAAATCAATACCTCCAATAGCAGCACATGGTAGACTAAAATTCTTTTTAAACCAATCTATATTCTTAATTTTTGCTCTAAATTTAATTTTCTTTGTTTTAGTATTAAAAAAAGATCCAAGTGAAATGTAACTAGGATTAAGTTGCATTGCCTTTCTCACTAAGCTTTTTGAATTATGGCAAGTTATTCCTAAGAATTTTTTTTTAGCTTTAATTTTATACACTTTTTTCAAAGAAATATCTTTTTGTCCTAAATGTATACCATCACAGCACTTTATAATTTCATCATCCGCGTAATCATTAATAAAAAAAATTGTTCTATTTTTTTTACAAATATAGCTTATTGCTTTTGATGTATTTAAAATTTGTTTTTTTGTTTTATTTTTTAGTCTTAGTTGTAAAAATTTAATTTTTTTTGTTTTTAAAACTTCATTTAAAATCTTTAAGTATTTTGGTAATGGAAGTCTTTTTGTTAATAATTGAGGAGGCGTTATGAGATATAAATATTTCTTTTTTTTTTTAAAAAAATTATTCATTTTCTAAGCTTGTTTCCCACTTACCATTACAAGCCAAAGAATTCATTTTAGCGCGATGCAAAAAAATTTCTTGCACTTTGTTTTTATTTTCATTTTTTCCTGCCCATGCTTTTAAAGCATCTTCTTGCAAAGCTCTCCCATATGAAAATGATAAATTCCAGGGCGCATCATTTAATTTATTAATTTCATTTAAAATCATGGTTGCATTTAAACTGCTTAGCCCTCCAGATAAAAAAACAATTCCAGTTACTTCATTTGGGACAGTTTCTTTAAGACATTTTAACGTTTTTTCTGCAATTTCTTTTGTATTTAAATCAATACCACTTTTGCTTCCAGGAACTACCATGTTAGGTTTTAATAGCATTCCTTTTAGGTTTATTTCTTTTTTTTTTAAATCATTAAAAACCCTATTAAGAGTTTCTTTAGTCACTTCATAACATTCATCTAAAGAATGGCTACCTTCCATAATTACTTCCGGCTCAACAATTGGAACTAAGCCATTATTCTGGCTTATTAATGCGTATTCAGACAATAAATAAGAATTTTTCTTTATACAATCAGCTGAAGGCATATTTTCACCAATGTTAATAACCGCTCTCCACTTTGTGAATTTTGCTCCATTTTCAACAAAAGGCTTTATACGATCATTTAAAGTTTCTATTCCATTCGTAAAAGTTTCGATCGAATCTTTGCTAATTTCTTCTAAGCCTTGATCAATTTTTATTCCTGGACAACAATCAATATTTTGTAGTTTATCTTTTAAAGATTCCCCGTCTTCATTTTTTTGAAAAAAAGTTTCTTCAAATAATATTACACCTGATATATATTTTGAAATTTCCGGAGTTGAAAACAACATATCTCTATAACTAGATCTTGTTTTTTCATTTGATTCTACATTTATAGATTCAAATCTTTTTTTTATAGTATTTGTACTTTCGTCAGCAGCGAGTATGCCTTTGCCGTTGTTAACAATTTTTTTTGCAATATTTTGTAAATCTTCAGACATTAAATATATTTTGAAATATAATTTGTAAGGTCTATCAATCTATTAGCAAAACCCCATTCATTATCATACCAAGAAACTATTCTGCAAAGTTTTTTTTTAATAACTTTAGTTTGAGTCGTGTCAAAGTTAGAGCTGTAAGGCGAATGGTTAAAATCTATTGAAACCAGAGGTTCATTAGTAATTGATAAAATATTTTTTAAATGCCTTGCTGATGAATTAATACATATTTTATTTATTTCATTTTCCGATGTATCTCTAGAAGCATTAAAGACAAAGTCTATTAAACTAACATTTGGAGTAGGAACTCTAATAGCAGTGCCATCAAGTCTCCCTTCTAATTCAGGTATCACTAAACCTATTGCTTTAGCTGCTCCTGTTTTAGTAGGTATCAAGGACGAAGCAGCTGACCTTGCTCTTCTTAAATCGCTTTTATGAAAAGTATCAACAATTCTTTGATCACCAGTATATGAATGAATAGTTGTCATATGACCAGTTTCTATACCAATAGAATTATTTAAAATGCTAACTACAGGAGCTAGGCAATTTGTAGTACAGGATGCATTGGAAATTATTCTATGATTATTATTAATTTCTTTATGATTGACTCCAAATACAACAGTAATGTCAGGGTTATCAGATGGGGCAGAAATAATTACTTTTTTTGCTCCAGATTTTAAATGTTTTAAAGAATCTTTTTTTGATGTTAAAATTCCTGTGCATTCAATTACAACATCAATATTATTTTTTTTCCAAGGAAGTTTTGCTGGGTTTGTTTCAGAAATAATTTTAATTTTACCAAAACCAATATCAAATGAATTTTTGTAATTTTTAATTTTTCTATTATATGTTCCATGAACGGAATCATATTTAAATAAATGTATATTGGATTCTAAATCAGCCAAATCATTTATAATTTTTACTTTTATATTTTTTGCATTTTTACTTTCTGACAAAGCTCTTAAAAAAAGCCTTCCAATTCTACCAAAACCGTTTATTGCAATATTAACCATTACTTTTTTTATAAATTCTTAATGCCAATTTAACAAGCTCTTTAGCATTTAATCCAAAATTATTATATAAAATTTCTGCTGGGGCAGAAGCGCCAAAACTGCTCATTCCTAACATATGTTCTTCATTTAATATATACTTTGTCCATCCATATTTCAAAGCTGCTTCAATAGCTATTCTTTTTTTAATAGGCCCTAATATTTTATTTTTATAAGTATCGCTAGTTTTATCAAAGATTTCCCAACAAGGCATTGAAACAACAGTGACATTTAAAGATTTTTTTTCTAATATTTTTTTAGCTTCTATAGCAATTGAAACCTCCGATCCAGTTGAAATAATTGTAATATCTCTCTTATTTTTTTTTGTTTCTGAAATTATATAAGCTCCTTTTTTTGACATATTTGCGGATAAATTTAACTTTCTAACTAAAGGAACATTTTGTCTTGTAAGTGATAAAACTGAAGGACTATTTTCTCTCAAAGCAATTTCCCAACATTCTAAAGTTTCAATTGCATCCGCAGGCCTTAAAACATTTAAATTTGGCAAAGATCTTAGACTTGTTAGCTGCTCAATTGGCTGATGGGTAGGGCCATCCTCCCCAAGTCCAATAGAATCATGCGTCATAACATAGACAACTTTTTGTTTCATAATTGAAGCAAGTCTTATAGATGGTTTACAATAATCTGTAAATATTAAGAAAGATCCTCCATAAGGTATTAAACCCCCATGTAAAGAAATTCCAGTCATAGCTGCTGCCATAGCATGCTCTCTTATTCCATAATAAATGTATGTTCCTTTATTATTTGTACTACTAAATATTTTTTGATTATCACCTTTTGTTAGATTAGATTCTGTTAAGTCTGCAGATCCGCCTAATAAAAAAGGTATTTCTTTTAGCAAAGAATTAATTGCAATATTTGACGCCTTTCTAGTTGCAACACTATCATTAGAAAGATGAATTTTTGTTTTAATTTTTTTTAATTCAGAAAAGCATTTATTATTAATTTTTTTTTCAAAATAATTTCCAAATAAACTTTTTTTCTTTTTATTTAAACTTTTTAACTTTTTATCCCATTTTTTATTTTCTAGAATTCCTTTAAGCCTTGTTTTTCTCCATATTTTTAATATTTCATTTGGAATTATAAAAGGAGGATGTTCCCAATTAATCTTATTCTTAGTTTTTTTTACCTCATCAAGTCCTAAAGCAGCTCCATGACTAGAATTTTTACCCTGTTTGTTAGGTGATCCATAACCTATAATAGTTTTGCATGCAATTAAAGATGGTTTATTTGTTTTTTTTGCTTTGTTTATAGCATCATAAATTTGCTTAAAATTATGACCGTTTATTTTTTGCACATCCCAATTACAAGCTTTAAATCTTAGCAAATGATTTTCAGAGGTAGACAAGTTAGTTGGGCCGTCAATAGAAACATTATTATCATCAAATAAAACAATTAATTTGTTTAACTTAAGATGACCAGCTAATGATATAGCTTCTTGACTTATACCCTCCATTAAACAACCGTCTCCAGCAACAACAAATGTATTATGATTTATTATATTTTTTCCAAAAATAGATGACAGATGCTTTTCTGCTATTGCCATACCAACAGAATTGCCCAAACCCTGACCAAGTGGCCCAGTTGTAGTTTCTATACCTGATTTAACATCATACTCAGGATGCCCAGCTGTCTTACTATTTAATTGTCTAAATTTTTTAATTTGATTAATTGTCATATTTTTATATCCAGTTAAATGTAAAACTGAATAAAGAAGCATTGAGCCATGACCAGCTGATAAAATAAATCTATCTCTATTTATCCACTCAGGATTTTTTGGATTAAAATTTAGAAAATATTTATAAAGAATCGTTATAACGTCCGACATACCTAAAGGCATACCAGGATGCCCTGAATTTGCTTTTTCAACTGCATCCATAGACAATGCTCTTATAGCATTGGACATTAATTTTAATTCTTTTATGTTTAAATAATTTTTGGTTAACACATTAAGATATATAAATTTTAATTCTAATTTTTGCTGTCAATTATAGAATAAAAAAATATACTTTAGTATAAGTAGATATAATAAAAAAAAAACATAATGCCAGTTCTAAGAATTAATATCAATGGTCGTTACTATGATATCACTTGCGAAAAAAACAAAGAAAAATATGTTTTAGAATTATCTAAGTATTTCGATGAAGAAGTTAGAAATTTGTCTGTTAAATTAAAAAATGTGGACCATTCTCGATTGATTGTTTTGACTGGAATTTTATTAAGTGAAAAACTAAACAATATTATGAAAAATAAAAGTAAAATTGATAATCCTTATGGAGCAAATTACAAGAATGAGTTAGAGAATTTAAAAAAAAAACACTCTGAAAATACATCTTTAGTAAAAAATAAAATTGATAAATTAATTTCTCGTATACAATCTTTAACTAAATGAAAATTCTTTTTTTTGGCGATATATTTGGCAGATCAGGAAGAGATGCTTTAATAAAACAACTACCTAATTTAAAAAATAAGTATAAACCAGATTTTATATTAGCTAACGGAGAAAATGCTTCGCATGGAAAAGGCATATCACATTCAATTTGTAAGGAATTATTTTCAGCTGGTGTAGATGTTATTACCGGCGGCAATCATATTTTTGATAATAGCGATGTATTTAATTTTATAGACGAAGAAAAAAGACTTTTAAGACCTAATAATTATCCCATAGATACACCTGGAAGAGGTTATGAAATTTTTGAAAAAAATTTAAAAAAAATATTAGTTATAAATGTAATGGGAAGAGTTTTCATGCAACCTTTAGACGATCCATTTGAATCTGTAAGAAAAATATTAAATGAAAAAAAAATTGGCAAAGATGTTTCGGCAATAATTATCGATATTCATTGTGAAGCAACTAGTGAAAAAATGGCTATAGGACATGAATTTGATGGTAAAGCTAGTTTAATAGTAGGGACACATACCCATGTACCAACAGCGGATGGAAGAATTCTTACAAAAGGAACTGCATTTATTTCTGATCTAGGAATGTGTGGCGATTATGATTCAATTATTGGTATGGATAAAGTCAAATCTCTTGAAAGATTTAAAAAAAAAATTCCAATAAAAGGAGGAATGAATCCTGCTACAGGTGAAGCCACTTTGTCTCTTGTTTATGTTGAAATTGACGATGAAACAGGATTAGCAAGTTCAATTAAACAAGTAATTATTGGTGGATCATTAAAAGAAATTTCTTAAAGGTTTATTAAAAATGGCTGGTCATTCAAAATTTAAAAACATAATGTTTAGAAAAGGGGCTCAAGATAAAAAAAGAGCTAAAATTTTTGCAAAATTAGGAAGAGAAATTCAAATTGCGTCTAAACACGGAGGTGTAGATCCAGATTCAAATCATAGATTGAGAACAGCGATAGATGCTGCTAAGGCTGCAAACGTTCCAAAAGATAATATTGAACGGGCAATAAAAAAAGGTTCTAGTAATGAAAATGATAATTTAGAAGAAATAAAATACGAAGGATTTGGCCCAGGAGGCACAGCTTTAATTGTTGAAACAATGACTGACAATAAAAATAGAACAATTTCAGAAATAAGACAAATTTTCTCAAAAAACGGTGGATCTATAACTGAAAATGGTAGTGTTTCCCATAGTTTTTCAAGAAAAGGGGAGTTGGTTTATAAGGCAAAAAGTGGTTTAGAAGATAAAATATTTGATTACGCGGTTGAGTCAGGAGCAGACGACGTAATAAATGAGGAACAAAATTATATTGTATATTGCGACCCAGACAAAATAATAAATATTAAAGAAAAAATTTCTAAACTATCAATCTTACCAATTTCAGTTTCATTGACATGGATATCTTCTTCAAAGGTTAAAATAAATAAAGAAGACGGAAAAAAACTTTTCAATCTTATAAATCAATTAGAAGACAATGAAGATGTTCAAAATATATCTTCGAATTATGATATTTCAAAAGAAGTTTTTGATACAATAGAGTTTGATAGGTAGGTATTTTTATGGCTGATAAAACTTGGAAAGCTAGAGAAAGACAAGTTGCTAAGTATTTTAACACAAACAGAACACCTTTAAGTGGAGGGAGTTCGAGACACACAAGGTCCGATTCTTTACATAAAGATTTATTTGTTGAATGCAAACTTAGAAAAAAACATTCAGTCATTTCTTTATGGGACGAAACAAATGAAATGGCAAAAAAAGAGTCTAAAATTCCGGTAGTTGCTTTATGTGAATCAGGAAGACCTGGTTTTTGGATCATGGTACATTCTGATGATTTAGAAGAAGTATCTGATATAGTAAAAAAAAAATAATTTTATAATTTTGTAAAGAAATAATACTTTGTTTTTTTCGTTATAATTTTAGAATAGAAAAATAGAATTATGGAAAATCAAGCTGTAGATGCTATAAATCTTGTGCAAAATAATGCTTACGATCTATCTATTTTTTCATTATTTTTAAGAGCGGATCCTGTAGTCAAATTGGTAATGATTGGTTTACTTTTATCATCTATATGGAGTTGGGCAATTATTATAAATAAAATAAAAATTATTAGAAAAATGAATGAAGTAACAAAAAAATTTGAAGATCTTTTTTGGTCCTCATCCTCGTTAGAGGATTTATATACTAAAACTGAAAGTAAAAATGATAATCCAATGATTTCAATTTTTAATAAATCAATGATTGAATGGTTAAAGCTTAGAAATTCTAAAGTTAAAGAAAAAGTAGAAAATCGATTAAATAATGTATTAATTTCATCAATAAATAATGAAATTGCAAAATTAGAAAAAAATATGATTTTTTTAGCTTCTCTAGGTTCTGCTGCACCGTTCGTTGGTTTGTTTGGCACTGTTTGGGGAATTATGAATAGTTTTCAGGCTATTGGTATAACAAAAAATACAAGCTTAGCTGTAGTAGCGCCTGGAATAGCAGAAGCCTTATTTGCCACTGCTTTAGGGCTTATAGCCGCGATACCTGCTGTTTTAGCTTATAATAAAATATCAAGCGTTTTTGATAATTATTCAATTAGATTGGAAACTTTTGCTCAGGAATTTGTCAACCGTTTAACAAAGTAGGAAAAAATGTCCAATAAATCTATTCAAAGAACTAGTAGTTTAAAATTTTCTAGAATTTTAAAAAGAAATAAAACAATAAGCCAGATAAATGTAACCCCGATGGTAGATGTCATGCTAGTTTTACTTGTTATTTTTATGATAACCGCGCCATTATTGACTGTTGGTGTTCCTATTAATCTACCAAAAACAAAAGCTAAATCATTACCAGAGGACCAAGCCCCTTTATCGGTAACAATAAATAAAGAAGAAAAAATTTTTGTTCAAGATACAGAGATAACTATTGAAAAACTTGTACCAAAATTAGTTTCTATATCAAAAAATAAAAGTGATAGAAAAATTTTTATAAGAGCTGATGAAGTATTATCTTATGGCAAAGTAGTTGAGGTTATGGCAGTAATTACTTCCGCTGGATTTAACAAAATTGCTTTAATTACTGACTTTGAAGTAAAAAAAAAATAAATGACATTTAACAATCTATTTTTTATTCCAATGAAAAAAGAAGTTTTG
Organism: Alphaproteobacteria bacterium MarineAlpha6_Bin4; assembly: GCA_002937775.1. Lineage (GTDB taxonomy): Bacteria > Pseudomonadota > Alphaproteobacteria > CAYOOR01. The sequence continues at coordinate 34,752 of PTKO01000007.1, forward strand.
GAAAAGAAAAATTATCTTTTACAGTCCTTAGGACTTCATTTTTTGATAATTATACTAATATATTATGGGTTACCTAATTTATTTAAATACCGTTCAGAATTTTTACCACCATTACCAGTTGAGATTATAAATATATCAGAGAAAACAACTGCTCCAAAAATTAATTTTAAAAAAAGCCCAGATGCTAAAAAGAATAAAACTAACTATGTCGATCAAGAAAATATAAAATATGACAAACAATCCGAGACCGTTAATGAGAAAACAGAATTAATTGATTCAAACAAAGAAGTTAAAGTAAAAAAAAAGATTGTTAAGTTGAAGGAATTAAAAAAAAAACCTAATCAATTACAAAGTGTTTTAAAATCTATAGAACAAATAAAAAGAGATTTTAGTGAAAAAAAGAAAGAAGATAAAAATAAAGAAAGTAAAGAAAAAGTTACGCCGACAAAATTAGGAATAAATTTATCAATAAGTGAGGTTGACGCAATCAGAAGACATTTTGAAAAATGTTGGAACATTCCTTCAGGTGCTAGAGAGGCAGGAAATCTAGCAACTGAGATTAAAGTGAGATTTAATAAAGAAGGAAATGTTTTAGATGCAAGAATAGTTGATATAGGTCGTATGAAAAGAGATAGATATTTTAGAACTGCTGCCGAAAGTGCTTTGAGAGCAGTTTTAAATCCAAGTTGTCAGAACGCCCCATTGCCTGCAAATAAATTTGATAAATGGAAAAATTTAACTTTAAATTTTGACCCAAAAAGTATAATTGGTTACTAATGTTTTTAAAATTTAATTACATAAATAAAGTAATTTGCTCTTTTATAATTTTGTTTTTATTTACAATAAGAGCAAACGCTGAACTTAAAATTGATATTACTTCAGGATATACAGAGCCTACTCCAATAGGAATAAGTGAATTTACAGGAACTAATGATGAGGAAAATGGTCTAGCAAAACAAATTACAAAGCTAGTTATTGCAGATCTTAACAACAGTGGATTATTTAAAGTTGTTGATCCAAAAGCATATATTCAAAAAATTTCCAACCCAAATATTATGCCTAAATTTTCTGATTGGAAAGTTATAAACACACAAGCGCTAATCGTTGGATCTGCTCAATTAAATGCCAGTGGAAATGTCAGGATTGAATTTAGATTATGGGATGTGTTTGCTGAGCAGCAAATGGCAGGTTGGGCATTTAGCACAGCAAGAAGTAACTGGAGGCAAATTTCCCATAGAATAGCAGATAAAGTTTATGAAAGATTAACTGGTGAAATAGGTTACTTTGATACAAGAATAGCTTATATCGCAGAAAGTGGCCCTTTAAAAAAAAGAATAAAAAGATTAGCTATAATGGACCAAGATGGAGCAAATCATCGTTTTTTAACCGATGGAAACAATTTAGTTCTTACCCCTAGATTTTCTCCTTCGCAACAAGAATTAACCTATCTTTCTTATATTGGAAGAATCCCTAGAGTATATTTGTTAGATATTGAAACAGGAAAACAAGAAGTTGTTGGAGATTTCCCTGGTATGACTTTTGCTCCTCGATTTTCACCATTTGGTGATCAGGTAATAATGTCGCTAGCAACAGAAGGGAATTCAGATATTTATTCATATAATCTTAAAACTAATATAAGAAAGCAGCTAACTACTTATAGAGGAATAGATACATCTCCATCATATTCACCAAATGCAAAGAAAATAGTTTTTAATTCTGATCGTGGAGGATCTCCTCAAATTTATACTATGAATAGCAATGGAAAAAAAATAAAAAGAATTAGTTTTGGAAAAGGACAATATTCAACACCTGTATGGTCTCCAAGAGGAGACTATATTGCTTTTACAAAATTTTTTAACAATACTTTTTATATAGGAGTTATGACACCAGAAGGTAAAGGGGAAAGAGTAATTGCTAAAGGATTTCTTGTTGAAGGCCCAACATGGACACCAAATGGAAGAATGATAGCATATACAAAAAAAGACTATCCTAAGAACAAAAAAGAAGGAAAAACAAGAATATTTTTGATTGATCTTACAGGTTTCCATGAAAAAGAGTTAATCACACCTTTAGAAGCATCAGACCCTTCATGGTCAGCATTATTGAACTAAAAAAAAAATTAAAAAATACTTGTATCTAATACAGTCGTTATTATAATTTACTTTGAATTATAATTAATACAGTATAAAAAATGAATATTTTAAGAACTTTCTCAACACTAATTTTCACAGCTTTTTTGTTTAGTTGTGCTCAACAACAAGGCGCTGTTGAGGATGTTTCAACCGGTTTATATGAAAAAGGTGGAATGACTTATCTTGATAAGGGTATGAAAGTTCCAGCAAAAATATATTTTGATTATAATTCATATCTTTTAACATCAATGGCAGAGGGAACTCTTGATATACAAGTTACTTGGATGGATGAAAATCCTAGTAAATATATATTAATTGAAGGCCATTGTGACGAAAGAGGAACAAGGGAATACAATTTGGCGTTAGGAGAAAGAAGAGCTAACGCTGTAAAAGAATACTTATCCTCAATGGGAATTGCTCCAGATAGATTAAATATCGTTTCTTATGGAAAAGAAAGACCAGACGTTGAAGGCTCTTTCGACGATGCATGGCAAAAAAATAGACGTTCAGTTACAACATTAGATGTTGATAGATAAGAATTTATTCTTCTCTTCTCTTGAATTTATAGTAATCTAGATAATATAAAGACTAAGTTCAATTCAATTTAGTTAAAATGTTTAAACATAGAACAACCACTCTAACTTTTATTTTTATTTTTTTTATTTCATCAAACCTTTATGCTGTAGATGAGTTCGATCTAAATTTATTAAGCGATAGGATTAACCGTCTAGAAAAAGAAATAACTGATATTCAAAAATCTTTATTCTCATCAGATGATAATTCTTCAATTAAAGAAAATAATTCAAATATTCCTACAAAATATCAAAGAAGGATAAATAAGATTGAGAATGACTTTGCCAAAGTTAATGGAAAATTTGAAGAAATTTTTTTCAGATTAGATCAACTACAAGAAAAATTGGATAGATTTACATCTGATGTTGATTTTAGATTATCAAATAAAAATAACACTTCGCAATATATAGATAAAAAATCTGCTCAAGACACATATGCATACCCAGACAATACATCTGAAGTTGATGCCTCAGGAGGAGATGTTGAAATATTAGGAACAATAAAAAATCAAAAACCAGAGGAAGAAGCATTTGAAATAGCAAAAAATTTTCAGGATCCAGAAAACTTGTTTAAGTATGGAAAAGATTCTTTGCAAAATCTAGATTATACAAATGCAGAAATGGCATTCAGAGGTTTTGTAAAAAAATATCCTAATAATGATAAAATTCCAAATGCATATTATTGGCTAGGAGAGTCTTTATTTGTAAGAGAGAATTATCCTGAAGCTGTTTTAGCTTATGGCGAAGTAATTAAAAACCATAAAAGGCATAAAAGAGCATCTGCAAGTTTGTTAAAAATAGCATTATCATTTTCAAGTTTAGGAAAAAATAAGGAATCTTGCGATGCATTAAAAAAAATACTAAAACAATATCCTGATTCTGAAAGAGATGTTTTAAAAAAAACAAATTTTGTAATACAGAAAAATAATTGTTAATTAATAAATGATCCAAAAAGCCTTTTCTAAAATAATGGATAAACTTGGTCCGTATGAGAATAAACCTCACCTAGCAATAGCTGTTTCAGGTGGCTCAGACAGTATGTGCCTAGCTATTTTAGCTAAAGAGTGGGCAAATAGTAAAGGTGGAAAAGTTTCTGCATTAATAGTGGACCACGGTTTAAGAAAAAGTAGTAAAAAGGAATGTGCAAAAACAAAAAAAGAATTAGAAAATAGAAAAATTATTACACGATGTTTTAAATGGAAATTATCAAAAATTCCTAAAAATGCTGTCCAAGAAAAAGCACGAGAGTTTAGATATAATATTTTCGAGGAATGGTGTTTTAAAAAAAAAATTAAAAATTTATTAGTTGCCCATCATTTCGAAGATCAAAAAGAAACTTTTATTATGAGGTTAAATAATAATAGTGATATTTACGGATTGGCATGCATGCCAAAAGTTTTGTTAAAAAAGGAAATAAGAATATTAAGACCCATGTTAGATTTCAATAAAAAAGAAATTATTAAATATTTAAAACAAAATAAAATAAGCTGGATTGAAGATAAAACTAATTCATCTTCAATATATTATAGGAATAGAGTAAGAAAAGTATTGCCAAAGTTACAAGAAAAAGGTTTAACAGATAAAAAATTAAAAAAAATTTTAAAAAGAGCTCAGTTAGAAAGAAAAAGAATTGAGTCTAATGCCAATAAATGGCTAGTTAAGAATGTGGAAGTTAAAGATCTTGGATATGTTTCAATAAATTTTTCTAATTTAAAATTACTTAGCAAAGATAATTTTGTCTTTATTTTTTCAAAGATTATTAATATAGTTTCAGGTTCTTTTCATATAACAAAGTCAAAATATTTAAATAATCTTTACAATAAAATAAATTCTAAAGAAAATAATAAACATACAAATATAGGAGGATGCCATATTTTATTTGAAAAAAATAAATTATATGTATCTAGAGAAATTTTAAAAAGAAATAGAGAACAAAAAATTAATTTTAAATTTAATAAAATTATTTGGGATAATAGGTTTGAAATTAAATATAAGGAAAATAATTATTTTTTTTTAAAAAAAAGATTAGGAAAGACTCTTTTTATTGAGCAGCTGGCAAAAAATGGATGGAACGAAGTTATAAAAAAAAATAGAAAGATAAAAAAAAAACTTAGCGTTCCAAATAAAATAATCTTATCTTTACCTGCAATAAAAAATAAAGAAAATCATGTTTTATATGTTCCACATTTAAAGTATTATTCTAGCATGGAAGATAAAAATGAATTTTCTAATATAAATTTTATTTTTAAACCATTTATTGATATTTCTAATAAATATTAACAAACCATATTGTTCTTACAAAAAAAAAGATTAAATATATGTATATATGAAAAAATTTAATAAAAACTTAATAATATGGCTAGTTATAGGATTTTTATTATCATCATTTTATAACTTTTTCACCAAATCCAATGAAAATGTTAAAGTTGAACAAATAGCATTCTCAGATTTCTTAAATGAAGTTGAAAAAGATAATGTATTGGATGTTAACATAAAAGGAGATTTAATAAGTGGGAATCTAGCTGATGGAAAGAAATTTAACACATATACCCCATATGATCCTAATTTAATAGAAAAGTTATCTAAAAAAGATGTGAAGATAAACGTTGAACCTTACAAAACCAAAGGTTCATCATTGTTAAATATTCTCTTATCTTGGTTTCCAATGTTATTATTAATTGGTGTTTGGCTATTCTTTATGCGTCAAATGCAATCAGGTAGCGGAAAAGCGCTTGGCTTTGGAAGATCAAAAGCAAAAATGTTAAATGAAAAAACTGGAAAAGTTACTTTTAAAGATGTTGCAGGAATAGATGAGTCAAAGAATGAATTGCAGGAAGTAGTTGAATTTTTAAAAGATCCTTCAAAATTTCAAAGACTAGGTGGAAAAATACCTAAAGGTGTTTTATTAGTTGGTCCACCAGGATGTGGGAAAACTCTTTTAGCTAGAGCAGTTGCAGGGGAAGCTGGAGTTCCTTTTTTTACTATTTCAGGGTCAGATTTTGTAGAAATGTTTGTAGGTGTCGGAGCCTCTAGAGTAAGAGATATGTTTGAACAGGGAAAAAAAAGCGCACCTTGCATTATATTTATAGACGAAATTGATGCGGTTGGTAGACATAGAGGAGCCGGTCTTGGAGGCGGTAATGATGAAAGGGAGCAAACTCTTAATCAATTATTAGTAGAAATGGATGGGTTTGAAAGCAATGAAGGAGTAATAATTGTTGCAGCAACAAATAGACCGGATGTACTTGATCCAGCCCTTTTGAGACCTGGAAGATTTGATAGACAAGTAGTTGTTCCGAATCCAGATATACTTGGAAGAGAAAAAATTTTAAAAGTTCATTTGAGAAAAGTTCCACTTGCTCCAAATGTTGATTCAAAAATTATTGCTAGGGGGACCCCTGGTTTCTCTGGAGCTGATTTAGCAAATCTTGTTAACGAAGGCGCGTTATTAGCTGCTAGAAGAAATAAAAGATTTGTAACTATGCAAGAAATGGAAGACGCTAAAGATAAAGTTTTGATGGGAATAGAAAGAAAATCTATGGTTATGAAGGATGATGAGAAAAAATTAACTGCCTATCACGAAGCAGGACATGCAATTGTTGCTATACATTCAAAATATTCAGATCCTGTTCATAAAGCTACGATTATACCAAGAGGAAGAGCACTAGGGATGGTTATGAGATTACCTGAAAGTGATAGAATATCTATGTCTAAGATAAAAATAAAAGCTGATTTGGCAGTTGCCATGGGCGGAAGAATTGCGGAAGAATTAATATTTGGTCCATCTAAAGTTACCACTGGCGCATCTTCAGATATTAGCATGGCTACTAATATTGCAAGGAAGATGGTAACTGAGTGGGGCATGAGCGATAAAATGGGTCCACTTTCATATGGAGAGAATGAACAAGAAGTTTTTTTGGGACATTCCGTAACACAAAAAAAGAATATATCAGAAAATACTGCTCAAGAAATAGATAAAGAGGTTAGAAAAATTGTTGATGAGGCATACAAGACTGCACATGCAATAATAAAAAAAAATATAAATCAAATGCATAAGTTAGCAAAAGGCTTACTGAAATATGAAACTTTAACTGGCGATGAAATAAAAGATTTAATTAAAGGAAAAAAAATTAAAAAGTTTGTTGCAAAAAATAAAAAAAATAAAAAAAGTAAGATATTATCACCTGTACCAAATGTTGAGAAAAAGAGAGAATCTAAAGGCTTGAATGATCCGCAATTAGAAAGCAATTAAAAAGTAAAAATATTTGTAAAATTTAATTAATAGTTACAATAAAGCTATGCGTCCAATTAGATATTTTAACAAGCCATATCTAGGCTTTAAAACTCCGGCAATTATGGGTATTTTAAATATTACACCTGATAGTTTTTCAGATGGAGGTAAATATTTTTCAAAACCTAGTCTTGCAATAAAAAATGCAATAAAAATGAACAAATTAGGAGCTGATATCATTGATATTGGTGCTGAATCAACAAGACCAGGTGCTAAACCTATAAATCCGGTAATGGAGATTAAAAGATTAAAACCAATTATTATTGGTTTAAAAAAAAATAAAATAAATATTTCGGTCGATACTAGAAACTCTTTAACAATGAAATTTGCCTTAGATAACGGAGTTAAAATAATAAATGATGTTTCTGCTCTTAATCATGATCATCAAAGTTTAAATTATATTAAGAAATCTAATTGCCTAATAGTTCTAATGCATATGCAAGGTACTCCAGAAACCATGCAAACAAAACCAAGATATAAATTTGCACCAAGAGATATATATTATTTTTTAAAAAAACAAATTTTAAACTGTGAAAAGAATGGAATAAAAAGAAAAAGAATTATAATTGACCCTGGTATTGGTTTTGGAAAAACAAGCAAACATAACATTCAAATATTACAAAATTTAAAGATTTTTCAAAAATTGAAATGTAATATTCTAATTGGATTATCAAGAAAAAGAATAATATCTGATTTAACTAAAAACGAGAAGCCAACTGATAGAATTCCTGGAACAATCGCGGCAAATCAATTTGCATTAGACAATGGTGCCGACATAATTAGAGTCCATGATGTTAAAGAAGCAGTACAAGCTAAACTAGTTTGGCAAGCTCTTAAAAAAAAAAATGTATAAAAACTTATTTGGCACAGACGGTATTAGGGGATATGCAAGTGATGAAATTTTTAATCATGCATCATTGAACTTTCTAGCTAAAGCAATAATAAATAATAAAAAAAGTTTTAAAGTTTTAATTGGTATTGATACAAGAATTTCTAGTAAAATAATAGAAAAAAAATTAGTAGATAATTTAAAAAATAATGGCGCTTATATATATTTAACAGGAATATTACCTACTCCTGCTGTTTCCTATTTAACAAAAAAATTTAATTGTAATTTAGGAATTGTAATATCAGCTTCACACAACCCATATAAATATAATGGAATAAAATTTTTTAATAAAAATGGCGAAAAGTTATTAAAACATCAAGAGAAGGCAATAGAAAAAAAATTTTTTAAATTTAAAAAAGAAGGGAAATTTGTAAAAAAGAAGTCAGAGAGAAAAATAAAAAAAATAAAAAATTCTTATACGATTTATATAAAAAAAATTATTTCAATTTTAAAAAAAAAGAAACTATCAAATAAATTAAA
>PTKO01000008.1 GCA_002937775.1 Alphaproteobacteria bacterium MarineAlpha6_Bin4
TTTTTTTTTTTTTTTTTTAATTTTTTGCATATTAATTGTAGAATAATATAGTTCAGTGAAAAAAAAAATCAAAATAGCACCCTCAATATTAGCAAGTGATTTTTCATCTCTTGGGGAAGAAATTACTAGTATAAGTAAAGCCGGAGCAGATTATATTCATTTTGATATAATGGATGGCAATTTTGTGCCAAACTTAACTTTTGGTCCTAATACAGTAAAATCATTAAGAAAGTACTCAAAAAAAATATTTGATGTTCATTTAATGATAAAATCTGTCGATGATTTCTTGATTCCATTTATAAAAGCAGGGGCTGATATAATTTCTTTTCATCCAGAAAACGTAAAAAATGTGGAAAAAACTATTAAAAAAATAAAGTCTAATAAAAAAAAGGTAGGACTAGTTTTGAATCCTAATATTAATGAAAAAAAAATTTTCCCTTACTTAAAAAAAATAGATTTAGTACTTGTTATGAGCGTATATCCAGGTTTTGGTGGACAAAAATTTATGAATAGTCAGATAAAAAAAATTCAGAATATTTATAAAAAAACTCAAATGGAAAAATTAAATATTGATATTGAAGTTGATGGTGGAATCAAATCAAGCAATGCTAATAAGGTAATTGAAGCTGGTGCTAATGTTTTAGTGGCCGGAACAGCGTGTTTTAAAGGTGGAAAAAAATTTTATAAAAAAAATATTTTGAGCCTAAGAAAATCGAAATAGAAAAAATGACTTCAACAAAAATTAGAAATTTTTATTTTCAAAGGTCTGTTGAAAAATTAAAAAAAATAAAATTTTTACTTTCTAAATTTTTTTACAGTTCACCAATTTACGGAAAATTAAATTTTGATGAAATATCAAGTTTTAAAGAGTTAATAATACCTAATTTATGGAATGGAGATGTAGAAAAAATAAAAATTTTTTTAAAAGATAAATCACATAATAATTCTAATTTAAAAAATCCGTTTTTTTTTTATTATCATTCTTTTGACTTCTTAAATGATTTAAAAGAAATAAATAACGAAAAATTGAGAATATATGGACGTGAAAAAACATCAGTTTGGATAAAAAAAAATAATAGCTGGAAATCAAGATTATGGGATGACTTTATACTTGCTTCAAGAGTATGTAATTGGATACAAAATTATAATCTTTTTTTTAGTACATCTGATGAAGAATTTAAAAAAAAATTATTCAACTCAATTTTAAAACAAGCTGAACATTTAGTAAAAAATTTTTCTAATCAAAAAAGGAATTCAGACTTAATAAGAATAATAAAGGCGCTTATTTATATAAGTATATTTATTAGTAATAAAAACTATTACTATCAAATTGCTATCTTTAATCTAAAATCAGAATTGACCAACCAAATACTAAAAGATGGATGCCATTTTCAAAGAAACCCTGGAATTCATATACAAGTTTTAAAAGATCTTTTAGATATAAGAACTGTTTTAAATTCAGCTAAAAAAAATGTATTTTTTGATTTGCAGAACGCTATTAAAAATATGTCTATTGCATATCGTTTTTTTTTACACAAAGATAATTCATTAGCAAATTTTAATGGAGCTAATAATATAGATGAAAAAGAAATAAAAAATATCATCTCAGAAATTCCTAAACCAATAAAAAGTCCTAGAGAATTGCATGAAGGTGGTTTTCAAAGAGTTGATGTTAAAGATACAATTTTAATAGCAGACTGTGGAATACCAAAAAACTATGATGCAACTTATAAAGCACATTCTTGCTCAACAGCTTTTGAATTAAGTTACAAGAAAAAAAAAATTATAATTAATTCATTGCCAAGTTTAAATGAAAATATGAATAAAGCGACTGCCGCACATTCTACTTTAACTCTTAATAATACTAATTCTTATAAAATTTTGAAAAATAACCATTTGTCAAGAGTACCGGACAATCTTAAAGTAAAAAGAGTTGAAAGGTATGGCGCAAATATAATTGAAATCGAAAATTATGGTTATAAAAATCAATATGATGCTATTCATAAAAGATTAATTTATATAGATAAAGAGGGTTTGGATATAAGAGGAGAAGACAATATTTATTGTCCAATGGAAATAGATTTTGATATAAGATTTTTTTTAGATATGGGTCTAAAAACATTAGTCACAAATAGTGGAAAAAATATTTTGTTAAGACTTGCAAACAATTCCGGGTGGAAATTTTCCTCTTCCCTCGATTCACTAGATATAATATCAAATAGAAATCTAAATATTAACAAACAGCCAATAACTAATGAACATATTTTATTAAATGGTAAAACTAAAGAATTAATAACTGTAATTAAATGGGCTTTTAAAAAATATTAGAATGGAAAAAATTATTTTTTTTTCAATTTTCAATTTTTTACTTTCAATATTTTCTATAAAATATTTAAAGCAATATTTAGAAAAAAAGAAAATATTTGATGTACCTAATCAAAGGAGTAGCCATTCTGTGCCGGTACCAAAAGGGGGAGGATGGGTAATTTTTATCAGTATCATTGGAATCATTCTTATTTTTGACCCTTATGATAAAATACCAGCAATAACCGCTATAACTGGGCTAGCCCTTTTGTCATGGTTAAATGATTTAAAGAATATTAAAGTTTATTTTCGGTTGATATTTCAATTTATATTTATTTCAATTTATTTTTTCTATTTATATTTATCAGGATTTTATGAACACCAACAAATAATTTATATTTTGATACCTATATTTGTTTTCATATGGTTTATAAATATTTTTAATTTCATGGATGGCATAGATGGTATTAGTGCATCTATGACTATAACAATTTGTTTAGGAATAATTATTGCATATTTAACAAGTAATTCAGATTATTTTCCAACTTTTGAAATCTTAATAATATCTTCATGCTTAGCTTTTTTATATTGGAATTGGGATCCAGCAAAAATATTTCTTGGCGACATTGGAAGTATTCTTTTAGGATTTGTATGTATATTATCTTTATATTGGTTATCACTTGAAAAAAATACATGGCACTGGGTTATTTCCCTGCCAATGTATTATGTGCTAGATACATCTATAACTTTAATAAAAAGATTAATAGAAAGAAAAAAACTTTGGAAAGCTCATAAAGAACATTTTTATCAAAAAGCAGTACAATCAGGAATGAGTCATAAAGAAGTAGTTTTTTCAATTTTAATATTACAAATTTTAGTAATATCTACTTGTTATTTTGTCAAAAATCCAATTTTAGCAGTTTCTTTAGTATTTATTGAAAGTTTAGGATTAATAATTTATTTCTCTTCAAAATATAAAAAGAGTACCTAATATATAGTACATGTTTTCTTTTTTTAGAAATAAGGCCAATCTTGTTTATTTACATGACATTTTTATAACAGCGATATGTTTTAATTTATCAATATACCTTAGATTAGGTTCTGATTTTAATTCTATACCTCAGACTATTATATTTTATGGAACACTGATTATAACCATGCTTGGCGCGATTGTTTATAGATATACAGGACTTTATAAAGGAATATGGAGGTATGCTTCAATAAATGACTTAATTAATATTGTAAAAGCAACAAGCATTACTATTTCAGCATTCTTAATTCTAATGTTTGCAATAACAAGATTGGAAAGTTTTCCAAGATCTGTTTTATTCATAAATTGGTTTGTTTTAATAATGTCACTGTCAGGATCTAGAGCTATTTACAGGTTATATAAAGATAAAAAACTTTTTTTAGGATCCATTACAAAGAATGAAAATTCAATACCAGTACTTTTAATTGGAGCTACTGATAGGGCTGAATTATTTATAAGAGAAATGAGTCGAAGTATTAATCCTACTCACAAAATTATAGGGATTTTAGATATTAATAAAAACAAGATTGGTAGATTTATTAGGGATGTAGAAATTTTAGGATCAGTTCAAGAAATTTCAAAAATTATTGTTAAATTAGAAAAAAATAATAAAAGAAATAGACCTCAAAAAGTTATTATTGCAAACAATGATTTAGAAGGAAATATAGTAAGGGATCTTTTAACATTCACAGATAAAACTGGGATATCTTTAGCAAGACTTCCAAAAATAACTGATCTTGAAAGTGATATTAATAATGAAAAATTGAAAGTAAAGCCGATTGATGTTTTTGATTTGTTATCAAGACCACAAGCTTTATTGGACAGAGATGCAATGAAAAAATTTATATTTAATAAGAAAATATTAGTAACTGGTGCCGGAGGAACTATTGGTTCAGAACTAGTTAATCAAATTATGAATTATGAACCTAAAGAAATTATTATTCTCGATAATTCTGAGTTTCTTTTATACAAAATTGAAAAAGAAATTGAAGATAAAAGTAAGAAAATAAAAATTAATTCTATTTTAGCTGATGTAAAAAATTCAAAAGGTATCGATAATATTATAAATATTAATAGACCTGATATTATATTCCACGCAGCTGCATTAAAGCATGTTCCAATAGTAGAAAATAATCCGTTAGAAGGAATATTAACAAATATATTGGGTACTATAAATATAGCGGATGCTTGTAATAAATATAATGTTTCCGAAATGGTTTTAATTTCAACTGATAAAGCTGTAAATCCTTTTAGTGTTATGGGTGCCACAAAAAGAATTAGTGAAAAATATTGTCAAAGTTTAGCAAATTCTTCAAAAACTAATTTTAAAATTGTTAGATTTGGTAATGTTTTAGGATCAACAGGCTCAGTTGTGCCATTATTTCAAAAGCAGTTAGAAAATGGAGGGCCTTTAACTGTTACGCACCCAAAAATGAAAAGGTATTTTATGACTGTTAGAGAGGCTGTAGAATTAGTTATTCAATCTGCAACATTAGAAAATAGAAATATACAAGGAGGTATATTTGTTCTCGAAATGGGGCAACCAATTGCAATAATAGAAATAGCTGAACAACTAATTAGATTAGCCGGATTAAGACCAAATAAGGATGTTTTGATCAAATATACTGGTTTAAGACCTGGAGAAAAAATCCAAGAAGAACTACATTATAAAAATGAAAAATTTATCAAAACAAAAAATAAATCTATTTTTGTAGTAAAACCTAAAACAGAATCTCAAAAAAAGTTATCTAGAATGTTAAAAAATTTAATAGAACATGCAAAAAACGGTAAAATGCAAGAGTGCTACAAATTAATGTCAATAATAGTTCCAGAATATAAAAAAACAAAAGTTGAAAATTTACAAAACAAAAGAGTTGTCTAATAAAATAAAAATAAAAAAAGCACTTATCTCAGTATATGACAAAACAAATATATTAGATTTAGCTAAATTTTTATTAGCTAATAATGTAGAAATTTATTCTTCTGGCGGTACTTATAAATATTTAAAAGAAAATAATATAAAAGCTCTTGAAATATCTAAATATACAAAATCTCCTGAAATTCTAGATGGGAGAGTTAAAACTCTTCACCCAAAAATACATGGAGGTATACTTGCAAAAAGAAGTGTTCCTAAACATTTAAAGGAATTAAAAAAAAATAAAATTAATTTAATTGATCTCATAATAGTAAATTTATATCCCTTCAAAAAGACTGTTGAGTCTAAAAGCTCCTCTAGGGAATGTATAGAAAATATTGATATTGGAGGCCCAACCTTAATTAGAGCATCTGCAAAAAATTTTGACTATGTCACAACAATAATTGACCCAGATGATTATCATCAATTTGTAGATGAAATGAAAAAAAATAAAAACTATATTTCAAAAAAAACAAGACTTAATTTAGCCACTAAAGCATTTAACGAAATCTCTATATATGATATGGATATATCTAATTGGTTCTCAAAAATTTGTAATAATAAAACTGAGAATTTTTTTATCCAATCAAAAATAAAAAAAAAATTAAGATACGGTGAAAACCCAAAACAAAAAGCTGCTATTTATAAAAATACTGCAGTTTTAAATAATAAAAATTCTTTTTTTAATATGAAAATCATTCAAGGGAAAGAGCTTAGCTATAACAATATAAATGATATGCAAGCAGGTTGTTTACTAGCAGATGAAATAAATAAGCCATGCGTAGTTATTATAAAACACGCTAATCCTTGTGGAGTTAGTAAAAGCAATAATTTACTGGGCGCATATAAAAGTGCGTTTAACTGTGATCCTATAAGCGCATTTGGAGGAATTATTATTATTAATGGTAGGGTTGATGAAAAACTAGCAAAAGAAATTTCAAAAACTTTTGTAGAAATAATTGTTGGAAAAAAAATAAGTGAAGAAGCAAAAAATATTTTACAAGATAAAAAAAATTTAATAATAATTGAAACAAAAACTTTTAAACAATTTAAACCTTTAAAAGAAATTAAATCTATGTCTGATGCTTATTTGATTCAAACTCCAGATAATTTATATAGTAAAAAAAATAATTTAAAATTTATTACAAATAAAAAACTTAAATCAAAAGAAATTGAAGATTTACTTCTTGCAGAAAAAATTTGTAAGTATGTGAAATCAAATGCAATTGTTTATGTTAAAAATAATTGTTCAGTTGGAATAGGCGCAGGTCAAATGAATAGGCTTGATTCTGCAAAAATTGGTGCGGAAAAAGCAAAAAAATTTTTTAATAAAAATATTTTAAAAGGGTCTTTTGTTGCATCAGATGCTTTTTTTCCATTTCCAGACAGTATAGATGTATTTGGAAAATTTGGTGTAAAAGGAATTGTCCAACCTGGAGGATCAGTTAAAGATAAGGAAGTTATTGAAAGAGCAAATAAATATAAAATTGCAATGGCTTTTAGTAATATGCGTCATTTTAAACATTAAAAGTTATTTAACTAAGTTAGGCCCTATAAAATTACCAAAACCTCTCGGACCTTCTCCAACCTTTATTTTTTTTTTTACATCTAAGTTTTTACTATTTAATATAACTACTTCACTATCAAACCAATTTACTACGAAAATTTCTTTTTTTTTTGCATAAAAATTTATACCCTCTGGATACTCTCCAACATCTAAAGTTTTTATATTTTTTTTATTTACGGAATCTATAACAGAAATTGTATTTTCATGCTGATTTGTTACAAATGCACGGCTACCTTCTTGGTTGAATGCTATTGCATAAGGTGACTTTCCTACTTTAATTGTTTTAATTTTTTTATAATCTTTCAACTCGAAAACACTAACATCATTACTCTTTACATTTGCAACATACAAAAATTTGTTATCAGGACTTAAAGCAACAGCAAAAGGTCTCTTACCTGCTTTTAAAACTCTTTCCACTTTAAAATTACTAATATTTACTACTGACACAGTATGATCATCTCTATTTGCGACATAAAATTTAGAATTTTTTAAATTTGTATCTATTCCTGCGGGTGATTTTCCTACAGATATTTCTTTAATTAATTTTAAAGTATTTGTATTTATAACCCTTACTTTATGATCATACCAATCTGCAACTAGTAAAAGTTTGTCATCTTTAGTTAAAGCAATACCCAATGGTCCTTTTCCTAAAGAAATATTTTTAATATTTTCTAATTTTAATCCGTCAATTATAGATATTTCCTTACTTTCGGGGTTGCTGACATATATTCTTTTTCCATTTTTTGCCACAACTACTCCCGCAGGCTTAGCCCCAACATAAATTTCTTTTACAACTTTATAAGTTTCAAGATCAATTACGCTAACACTGTTTGATAATTGATTTGTAATATATGCAAAATCACTTGAAAGAGAAGCTTTTAAAAAAATTATAAAGAATATCAAAAAACTAGTAAGAAAATTCTTCATATATTTTTAATTATTTTTCTAATTTACTTTTTAAATTATTTAACCCAGCCTGAAAAAATTCTGTAACAGCTTTTATTGCAGCTGCTTCATTTAATTCTGGAGGTGGGTCATTATTTACATAAGCTCTATAAAATGCCGCTTTCCATAAAACAGTTGATGATCCATCGTCATTTGCTTTTACTGAAATATTTGCCGTGTAGGTATTTACTGGAAAATTTTTTATATCTACTTCAGTAATTGATGTTTTGTACATCATTTTTTCATCACTATAATTTTCAAGTTTTTGTTTAATTGGAGTATTATTTCTAGGAGAATAATAAATAGTCCTATTTTTTCCATCACTTTCAACTTTTGAAATTGAGGGATGCCAATTATTAATATTCCCAAAATCTTTAATTATATTCCAAACATCTTCAGGTTTTGCTTTAATAGTAATTGATTCTTTAATTTTTTGTCTTGTTGGCCCATGTGAACTTGCAACATCAATCATGGTAAAAAATATTAGAAAAATTAAGGTAAATTTAAATTTAAACATATAAATAATATTAATTTTTTTTATTTTTAAATCTATACTTATAATACTAAAAGTAATTAAAAAAATTATGTTAACAAAGTATAGTTTATTAATGCAATTTTGATGGCCTTTATAAAAGATTTTTTTAGAAAAATTAAAAAACCTAAATACTCAATAAAAGCAGCTAGTAAAAATTTTAAGTTTGAGATAAATAATTTAGTAAAAAAATATAATCCAGATCAAATTATTGAAACTGGCTCTTATAAAGGATTAGGGTCAACATTGGTATTTGCAAAAACAAAAATACCTGTAATTTCTATTGAGTGTAATAAAGATTATGCAATGAAAGCAAGAAAAAATCTTAAAAATTATCACAATGTTATAATTTTAAATGCACATTCACTTAAAAAAAAAGAACTTATAAAATTTATAAATAATTATAAATACAAATACCCAAAAAATGTAAAAAGAGAAGTTGATGATAAATTTTTTTATCAATACAAAAATGAAATTAATGTAAATTCAGATTTTGAAAATGCTTTACCTTTTTTAATAAACAATGATAAAAGACAAATTGTTTTTCTTGATTCCGCTGGAGGGGTAGGATATCTAGAATTTAAAACATTTATGAAATTGCCAAAAAAATTTTTAAGAAATAAAATTCTTGTCTTAGACGATGTAATGCATGTGAAACATTATAGATCTATTAAAGATTTAAAAAAGATGGGGTGTAATCCTAAGGTGATAAATAACAGATTTGCATATTTATCATTTATAAAATAATTTTTTAAACTACTTGAGGTTTTACATCGAAAGCAATACAAATTCTTTCTTCTTTAGAATTAAAAGGAATTGTTCTGTGAAAAACAGATGATGGGAAAAAAACAACATCTCCAACTTTTACTGGGTAAGTTTTAGTAGGAAAATTTTCGTGTTTCTTAGGGTAATTGTCTCCATGTAAACTTAATTCAATTGCTCCTTCATTAGGGTCTTTTTTTTCTTTAGGTATAGAAAGATAGACAGAGCCACTAACCCAACCCTCTTCATGAATATGAGAATCTAAATGGCCACCTGATTGCATCTTTACATACCATGAACTATTAAAATCCACATTTTTTGGAAATTGTTTCACAAAAATGGATTCTTTATCCTTATCTTTATTTTTTTTATAATAATCTTCAATAGCTTTTGATATTAATTTAGCTAAAGTTTTAAAAGATCCTTCTGATCTTTTAAATAGATTACCGGATGATTGCGTTCCATGATGAAGCCTACTTTGTGTGCGTTTTGATATCTCTTCTTTTTGAATATCTTGTAATAATTCTTTTAGTAATGGACTATCAGGTTCAGATAGTTCTTTTATAGACATGTGTGCAGCAAATTCTAAAGGATTAATACAAAAATTATATTGGTCTTTTATTTTAAAATTTATTGCATGATGGCTTGATAAAGTTGCTAAAAAAGGTGAATCGTTTTTTTTATTTTTAATAATATTATCTAATTCAGTTTTAAACTGCTCGTATTTTTCAGTTTTATATAAACAATATAAAGACCTTTCTTGCCAGTCAAAAATTTTAGCTTTTTGAAAATGTTCTAGAGCTTTTTCAAGTTCATTGTTGTCACTCAAAAATACTGCTAAATTATAATTTGCTTGTGGATGATCTGGTTGAACTTCTACTGCTTTATTTAATTTATCTAAACCTTCATTTATTTCACCTTTATGCCAAAGTGCATCGCCTAAACTTGTTAAAGTCTCAGGATTATTTTCATTAAAAGATAATGATTTTTTAAATTCTTCAATTGCTTCATCCAGCGAACCGCTTGTTCTCAAACCAGCTGCTAAATTAAAGTGATTTCTTGCATCAGGTTGGATAGATAAAGCTTTTTTGTAATATTCAATTGCTTCATCTAGTTCTCCTTGCGCTTGAACTGCTGTTCCCAATGCACCAATTGCTTCATGAAAATCTGGTTTTAATTCAATTGCTTTTTCAAAACTTTCTATAGCCTTTTTGTTATCTTGTAAATTTTGATAAATTAAACCTAAATTAAAATAGGCATTTAGAAAATCTGGTTTTATGCTGATTGCTTTTTCATAACTTATTCTTGCTTCATTGCCTCTACCTTGTCTATGTAAAATTGACCCCATATTAAAATGAGTTTCTGCGCTATTTTCATTAATTTGTAAAGCTTGCTGATATACTTTAATTGCTTCTTCTGGTTGGCCCTTACTATCTAAAATTACACCGTAAATATTCAAACAAGTTATATTATCAGGAAATTGTTTAAGTAAATTTTTAACTTCGACTTCAGCCTCATCTAAATTCCTTGATTCGTATAATTTAATTAACTCTTGTAACTGCTCTTGTGTTGGTTGTGTCATAAAAAAATATTATACTAATTTAAAAAAAAATTTAACAAATTAAATGAAAACATATTTTTCAATTATTAAAACTAATTTAGGAAATATATACGCCGAAGCAACAAATAAAAATTTAATAAAATTATATTGGACAAATAAACAAATTAAAAATCAAAAACAAACAAAAAATAGAATTTTAGTTAATTTAGAAAAACAATTAATTAACTACTTAAAAGGAAAAAAAATTAAATTTAATATTCCTCTATATATGAAAGGTTCCGTTTTTCAAAAAAAGGTATGGAAAAATTTACAAAAGCTAAATTGGGGGGAAAAAAAAAGTTATAGTGAAATATCTGAAAAAATTTCCCAAAATAAAAAAAGTGCAAGAGCTGTAGGAAATGCGTGTTCGAAAAATCCTATTTTAATTGTAGTTCCATGCCATAGAGTTATTTCTTCTAATGGAAAGTTTGGTGGTTACAAAGAAGGATTAAATAAAAAGAAAAAATTATTAGAATTAGAAAAAATTATATAATTAAGCAGTTCCCACAACTCTAGACGCCCAAAATCTATCTAATACGTAGTACCATACACCATTTAATAGTGGTTCAACGATTGCATCGGTTATTGCTATAGAAAAAGGAACACTTGCAATTACCATTAAACAACTAACAGCAATAAACATATGCCCAATAGTATATATGATAGTCCTCAAAAATGAGCCATGGCTATTTAGTTTTTGTAAGGAATTTGTAACTGCAGTCATCATAATTTAGTATTTGCTAATTAAGTTAGTTTATACTAACATTTTTTCAAGTATTATTAAATAAAAAAAAATGTTAAATTTTTTGAATGTTTAAAAGAAACCCAAAAATTGACTCAAAATCATATATTCATACAAGAAAAGCCCATGAATCAGAGCTTGCAGAAGATTATGTTGAACTAATAGAAGATTTAATTAATAAAGAAGGCGAAGCAAGAATAGTTGATATAGCAAATCATTTAGGTATTTCAAAAGCTACAGCAAATCAAGCAATAAGTAGATTAGTAAAAAAAGGTTTTTTAAAATCAAAGCCATATCGAGCAATTTATTTAACTAAAAAAGGTGAAAATACAGCTTTACATGCAAGACAAAGGCATAAAATTGTTTATGATTTTTTATTAGCTATAGGTATAGATAGAGAGACAGCTGAACTAGATAGTGAAGGAATAGAGCATCATGTAGGAAATAAAACTTTAGAAAAATTTAAAAATTTAACTAATAAATTAAAAAAAAAATGTTAATAATTAATTATTTTTAAATATTATGCCTTTTGTAACAATTACTATACTAGAAGGAAAAAATAAAGAATACATTAAAGGTGTATCTGAAGGAATAAATTCTGCGGTTAAAGAAACTATGGATTTTCCAGATGATGATCTATTTCAAGTTGTTCATCAAGTAAGCCAAGATTGTCTTCAATATCAACATAGAACTGAGGATAGGGTAATGATGCACTTAGTTATGCGGTCTGGTCGTACCAACAAAAAAAAGCAAGCTTTTTATAAAAAGGTAGTTGAAAATCTCTCAAAAAATCCGGGTATTAAACCTGAAAATGTTTTTATAACAATTACCGAAAATCATGATATTGATTTTGCATTCAAGGATGGAATAGCTCAATTTGTTGTTTAACATTTTTTAAATGTTATAAAAACTTTTTAATAAAACTTTCATATTTAATTTTTTTTAATTTTTTTAGCTTGGCACAATTGTTGCTTGAGTTCTAGTGAGACAAATAATTATTAGAACTTATATAAAAAAATTATTTTGTTTGTCTCCCTCTTTGTAAAAAAATTATATAAGTTTATCAGAGCGAGATACTGGATAATTTCTAGATTATCTCGCTCAACATATATGTAAGGAGAAAAAATATGTTTAAAAAATTAAAATTATTATCAGCATTCCCAATGTTGTTATTACTTTTAATGCCATTAGAAGTTTTAGCAGAAGAAGTAACGGCGGGGCAAGTCGCTGGTGATAATGCATGGATGTTAACATCAACATGCTTAGTTTTGTTAATGACGATTCCAGGTGTTGCTTTATTTTATGGTGGATTAAGTCGTAAACAAAATGTTTTGTCTACGTTGATGCATGTATTTGCTGGTTGCTGTGTTGTAACACTTACGTGGTGTATTATTGGATACAGTATTGCTTATACAGAAGGCACAACACCTTATTTTGGCGGACTAGGCAATTTTATGTTTAATGGTTTTGAAATTGCTGAAAAAGATTATAGTGGTTTGCCAATAGGAGTCGATGTGGTCTTCCAAGCTACATTTGCTATTATCACAACAGCACTTATTGCAGGCTCGTTTGCTGAAAGAATTAAATTTTCATCAACACTTGTATTTATGGCAATATGGTCTGTCGTTGTCTATGCCCCCGTGTGTTATTGGGTATGGGGTGGTGGAGTTTTATCAGAAAAAGGAATACTAGATTTTGCTGGTGGAACTGTTGTCCATATAAATTGTGGAATCGCTGGTCTTGTAGCAGCTATCGTAGTTGGAAAAAGATCAAGTGACATATATACTTGGGCACCTCACAATCTTATTTACACAATAGTTGGAGCTTCTCTACTTTGGGTAGGTTGGTTTGGTTTTAATGCTGGCTCAGCCTATGGTGCTAATGAAAGTGCTGGGATGGCAATGCTTGTGACTCAAATAGCAACAGCTGCTGCGGCTTTAGCTTGGATGTTGGTAGAATGGTTAACCAAAGGAAAACCTACTGTGATTGGATTAACAGGTGGAGCTGTGGCAGGACTTGTCGCAATAACCCCTGCATCTGGATATGTATATCCTATGGGAGCTTTAATCATTGGATTAGCATCAGGAGTAGCCTGTTGGTTCTTTTCAACCGTTGTTAAAAAAGCTCTTAAATACGATGATTCATATGATGTATTTGGAATACATGGTGTGGGTGGAATAGTAGGCGCTTTATTAACTGGTCTTTTTTGTGTACCAGTTTTAGCAGGAGTTGAACCAGGTATGAAACAACTTGGTATTCAATTTTATGGAATACTTTTAACTATTGGTTGGTGTGCTATTGCAACTTTTATAATTTTAAAAGTAATAGATATGACTATGGGATTAAGAGTAAGTTCTAAAGTTGAGAAAGAAGGTTTGGACGTCAATCTTCATGGTGAGGTTGTGTCTTAAAAGTCGAATAAGTCTCTCTATAAAAAAAAAGAAGCTAGAAAATTAAAAAATCTAGCTTCTTTTTAATTTAAAAAAAAATTTTATTGGTCAGAAAAAAAGATTCCATTAAAATATAAAAAATAAAAAAATTATGCTTTATAACTAATTTCAATGGACAATAACATTAAAAAATTTAATTTAGCAGATGGTACTTTCATTAGATATAAGAAAACTGGTAAAGGTTCTCCTTTATTACTTTTACATACAATAAGAAATAGGCTTGAATATTCTGATAATATTGCTCAATTATTAAAAAAAAAATTTACTATTTATAGTATAGATCTACCTGGATTTGGAGAATCACCGATAAATACTAAAACAAATTATAATCAAGACTTTTTTACTAATTGTATTATTGATTTTATTGAAAAAAAAAAATTATCTAGATTGACGTTAGCAGGAGAGTCAATTGGAGGAGTTTTGCCTTTTTCGATTTCTCAAAAAAAACCAAAAAGAATAAGAAAGATTTTTTCATTTAATCCATATGATTATGATAAAAAATTTGGAGATGGTATTGGAAGAGGAAATTTTTTCGCAAAATTTATAATGTTTCATGTAAGTCTTCCAGTTTTGGGAAATTTATTTGCTAGGTTAGAAAATAAAATAGTACTAAAAAATATTTTAAACGGAGGTTTTGTTGATAAAAATAAATTACCGAAAAATTATTTAAACCTACTTTGTAAATCATATAAACATCCTGGATATTATTATCATTTTAGAAATGTTCTTTCAAATTATCGTAGCTGGTCAAATACGAAAAATATATATCCTAATATTAGCCTCCCAACGGAACTAATTTATGGAGATAATGATTGGTCAAACAATGCAGAACGTAATGAAACTAAAAACCTGCTTGGACTTCATAATTTTAAAACTATAAAAGATTGTGGTCATTTTTCCTTTTTAGAAAAACCACATCAAGTTGCAAAAATTCTCTTAAAATAAATATTTTTTGGAGCGGGAAACGAGATTCGAACTCGCGACCCCCACGTTGGCAACGTGATGCTCTACCACTGAGCTATTCCCGCAAATTTAGTGTAATAATATTTTATATACTAATTTATTCAAGAAAATTATTGATTTAAATGTTATAAAAATTTTCTAAGATACTAACGTGGATAAAAATTTGTTAAAGATGCTAGTTTGCCCAAAGACTAAGGGGTCTCTTGTCTATGATAAGAAAAACGAAGAATTAATTAGTAAAAAAGCTGGTCTAGCATATCCGATTAAAGATGGCATACCAATAATGTTGATTGAAAAAGCTAGAAAAATAAAAAAATAAAAATATTATCTTTATATGAATTTTGATTTTGTAATTATTGGAGCAGGGCCATCAGGGTTAACATTGGCCTGTGCTTTAGCTAATACCAAATTAAAAATAGCTATAATTGAAAAAAATATAACTAAAAATTTCTCTAAACCAAAAATTGATGGGCGTGATATAGCTTTAACACATAGATCGATAAAAATATTAAAAGATTATGGAATTTGGAAATTTATTAATAAACGAAATACTTCGCAAATAAAAGAAGCTAGAGTGCTCGACGGAGATTCTAGCAAATATCTCAGTTTCGATCATAAAAATACAATAAGAGATAATTTAGGATGTTTGGTTCCAAATCAAATTATTAGAAAAGCTATATATAAAGAAATAAAAGATCTTAAAAATGTAAAAATATTTACAAAAAGTGAAGTAGCTAAAATTATATCTAATCAATCTGGATCTAAAATTTATTTAAAAGATAAAAGGATTTTTTTTTCTAAACTAACAGTTATTGCAGATGGAAGATTATCAAAAATTAGAGAAAAAATGGGTATTTATGCAAATAAAACAAATTTTAAAACTTCAATGACAGTATTTAGAATGAAACATAAATTAGATAATTACAAAATAGCTTCGGAATATTTTCATTATAATCAAACTTTGGCAGTTCTTCCTATAAAAAAGAATTTATCTTCTATAGTTGTTACGCTCGAGAATGCTAAATCAAAAACTTTTTTAAACATGAGTAAAAATGAAATAAATAAAAAAATTGAACAAGATTTAAAAAATAAATTAGGCAAAATGTCTATAGTAGGTAAAAAATATACCTACCCTATGCTTACTGTTTATACAAATGAATTTTACAGAGAAAGATGTGTCTTTTTAGGAGATGCCGCCGTAGGTATGCATCCCATAACTGCGCATGGTTTTAACTTAAATTTAAGAGGAGTATCTATTCTTCAAAATGAAATTAAAAATGCAATAATTAATAAAATTGATATGGGAAGTGCAAATGTTTTAAAAAATTATGAAAAAAAGTTTAAAAAAGTTTCTCTGCCTATTTATTTAGCAACAAATACTATAGCAAGTCTATATACTAGCCAAAAGCCCATAACTAAAATAGCAAGAAGATCACTTTTATATATAGCTAACAAAATGAGTCCAATAAAAAATGCAATTATGGACAGATTATTAGTTAATAATTAGTAAAATTTGATATAAATCTGTATTTGGCATAATAATTGCTTAATTATTCTTATACAAAGAGGGTTTATATTGAAAAATTTATTTTATTTATTTAGTCTTTTATTATTTTCAAATTTATTTGGATTTACAGAAGTATTAGCAGATAATGGCGAAGCTGTACTTGATACTGGTGACACAGCATGGATTATGACAGCTACTGCGCTAGTATTATTTATGACTCTACCAGGATTAGCGCTTTTTTATGGTGGATTAGTTAGTTCCAAAAATGTTGTATCAGCATTGATGCATGTTATAGCTATAGCTTGCTTAATGTCAGTTCTTTGGCTATTTGGTGCATATAGTATTGCATTTACAGATGGGGGTGATCTAAATAAATATCTAGGAAGTATTACAGAAAAATTTTTATTTAATAATGTAGAATGGAATGCGCTAAGCGGAACTATACCAGAAAATGTTTTTTTTATCTTTCAATTAACTTTTGCTGTAATTACTCCGGCCCTAATGGTTGGGGCTTATGTTGAAAGAATAAAATTTTCTTCTGTTCTTTTGATTTCTGGTATTTGGTTGTTTGTTGTTTATGCTCCTGTAACTCATTGGATCTGGGGTGGTGGTTGGCTAGCAGATTTAGGAGTTTTAGATTTTGCAGGTGGATTAGTTGTTCATACAACAGCTGGTGTTTCAGCACTTGTCATAGCGATTTTACTTGGTAATAGAAATGATTTCCCTAATAATGTTTTACCTCCACATAATCCTGGTCTTGTCATGGTAGGAGCGTGTATGCTTTGGGTTGGATGGTTTGGATTTAATGGTGGAAGCGCCTTAGCGGCAAATTCAAATGCAGGAATGGCAATGGTTGTAACTCATATAGCAGCTGCAACAGCATCTTTAACTTGGATGGGTATCGAATGGTTTAAAAATGGCAAACCAGGATTAGTTGGACTTGTAACTGGTACAATTGCTGGTTTAGCAACAATAACTCCTGCTTCTGGTTTCGTAGATCCAAAATCTGCCTTTATTATTGGTGTGGCTGCCGGTGCTATATGTTATTACTTTTCTGTTTTAATAAAACAAACTTTTAATATTGATGATTCTTTAGATGTTTTTGCAGTTCATGGTGTCGGGGGTATGCTTGGTACCATAATGGTAGGATTTTTAGCAAATGAAGCTATTGGTGGAACAGCTGGAAGTTTGGCACAAGCTAAGGTTCAAATAACTGGTGTTGTTACTGTTGCTGTATATTCTCTTATTGCAACATTTATAATTGTGAAAGTAGTCCAAACTATAATAGGTTTAAGAGTTTCAGATAAAGATTCTCAAGAGGGTCTAGATATTACATCTCATGGCGAAAGAGGATATCATTTATAAAAATTTCCTATAATATATAAAAATATATGAAATTAATTATAGCTATAATCAAAACATTTAAGCTTGATGATGTTCAAGATGCTTTGAGCAAAATTGGTGTTGAAGGAATGACTGTAACTGAAGTCAGAGGGTTTGGAAGACAAAAGGGTCATAAAGAAGTATATAGAGGATCAGAATATTCGGTCAAATATTTACCAAAAGTAAAAATTGAAATTGTTGTAAATAAAAAATTAGAAGAAAAAGTTATAAAGGCCATTAAAAATACAGCAAAAACTGGGGAAATTGGTGATGGTAAAATATTTTCTTTTGATGTTGATAAAGCAATAAGGATAAGAACTGGGGAAACAGGCCCTAAAGCAATATAGTTTATATTCAAAAATTCATAAAAAACTGTTGTTTTATCTTAAAACTTATATAAATCTAATAGTGTTGGGATATTAAAGAATTAACACCTTATTTATATGGTTTTAAAATTTAATTCCTCAAATTACACTCAATTACCTTTTTTTAAAAGGAAACTTCTAGAAACTATTGGTTTAATACTTTTAATTTTAAGTTTAGGAGTAGCTGCTTCTATACTTACCTTTGATGTTAATGATACTTCTTTTTCATATATATCTGATAATAATAATTCAAATAATATACTTGGAAAATATGGGGCATATACCTCTGATTTATTGATAAGATTATTTGGAGCATCCTCAATTATTATTTTTTTAATTGGTTCTGCATGGGGTTTAAAATTATTTATACATAAAAAAATAACTTTTTTTTGGCTTAGATTAATATTTGTTCCAATTACTTTAATCTCAACATCTACATTTTTAAATATTGAAAATATATTTAATTCAAGTCTAGAAGGCGGGGGGATATTAGGAAAATACACTTTTTTATATATACAAAATTTTATGCAAGATATTAAGTTTGAAATTGATCAAATTTATATTGCAATTTCATTCTTTATAATTTCTTTTTCTTCATTTAATTTTACTTTAGGATTGAATCAGTCCGACTGGATAAAAATTAGTAATTATATTTTTTCATTTTCAAAACATTTAATTTCTTATCTTATAAAATTTTTAAATATTTTAATCTTAAATATGAATAAATTTTATTCTTTTCTAAAACCTATTATTTCAAAATTTTTTTTAAAACGAAATGGTATCAATACAGATTCTAATAATAGTTCTGATGATTTATTTTCTGAAAAAAATATTACTACAAAACCAGGAAAACTATTAAGAGAGTCAGTAGAGCCTAAATTTAATTTTGGTGAAGAAAATGATTATAAATTACCAAAATTAGATCTTTTAGAAGAAGGTGAAAAAAAAACAAAAACAAATAAATATAATAAAGATTTACTAGAGCAAAATGCAAAATTGTTAGAAAATGTTATTAAAGAATTTAAATTAGATGCAAAAGTTATAGGAATTTATCCAGGTCCTATAGTTACTTTATATGAATTAGAACCAGCTCCAGGCATTCAAACAAAAAAAATTATTAATTTATCGGATGATATTGCAAGATCAATGAGCGCTGAATCTGCCAGAATCTCTAATGTAAAAAATAAAAATGCAGTAGGAGTGGAATTGCCTAATCAAGAAAGAGAAGTTGTAAATTTAAAAGAGATATTTGGAAATAAGGATTTTGATACAAGTAATGCTAAGTTGCCTTTAGTTTTTGGGAAAGATATTTCAGGAAAAAACGTAATTCAAGATTTGAACAAAATGCCTCACCTTTTAATAGCAGGTACAACCGGTTCAGGAAAATCTGTTGGGCTAAATGCAATGATTTTATCAATCTTATATTCTCTTACACCTGACCAATGTAAATTTATAATGATAGATCCTAAAATGTTAGAACTATCGGTATATGATGAAATACCACATCTTATTACCCCAGTTGTCACAGATTCAAAGAAAGCCATTTTTAGCTTAAAATGGGCAGTAGATGAAATGGAAAAGAGATATAAGCTTATGTCAAAAATTGGAGTTAGGAATATAGAGTCATATAACGAAAAAATAAAAGATAAAAAAATAAATGGGGAAGTTATCATGGAAAAAATTCAAACAAGCTTTGATAGTCAAACTGGAAAACCAATATTTGAGGAAAAAAGAATAAATTTTAAAAATTTACCTTATATTGTAGTAATTATAGATGAAATCGCTGATCTAATGGCGGTATCTGGCAAAGATGTAGAAGTATGTATACAAAGACTATCTCAAATGGCAAGAGCAGCTGGAATTCATTTAATAGTAGCTACTCAAAGACCTACAACTGATGTTATAACAGGAACTATAAAAGCAAATTTTTCTCATAGAATAAGTTATCAAGTCGCAACTAGCATAGATAGTAGAACAATTATAGATGACAGGGGAGCAGAATATTTATTAGGTCAAGGAGATATGCTTTATAGATTAGGAGCAGGCAATGTTAGAAGAGTTCATGGACCATTTGTAAGTGATAATGAGGTAATAAGAATAGTAAAATTTTTAAAATCTCAAGGAAAACCTTCATATATAGAAGGAGTTACAGATGACAAACAAAAGCAAATAAATAATGAAAACATGGAAGATGTCGATGAATTTTATAATGAAGCTGTCAAATTAGTTATATCTAAAAAAAGAGCATCTACAAGTTTAATACAAAGACATTTTCAAATTGGATATAATAGAGCTGCAAGAATAATAGAAAAAATGGAAGAAAATAATATTGTTACTGAAGCAGATAGAATTGGCAGACGCGAAGTTTTAATAAATAAGTAAAAAAATTGAAAAAAATAGTTTTATATAGTTTTTTAATATTTTTTTCTTTCAGTCAAAAAAAAATTTTTTCCCTCGATGATCAATTAATTTATCAATTAGAAAATTATTTAAATAAATTCAATAATATTTCATCACAATTTATTCAAAGTTCTCCTAACGGAAAACAAGAAAGTGGAATAATTTTAATATCTAAACCTGGAAAACTAAGAATTGAATATAAAAATGATAGTAAACTTTTAATAATTGCTGATGGGAAATGGCTACACTATTTTGATATTGATCTAAACGAAATACAATCAGTTGTAATTGAAAAAAGTCCAGCTTGGATTCTTTTAAAAGGAAAAATAAATTTAAAAAAAGATTTTAATGTACAAAAATTATCAAAAAATAAAGGTAAAATTACTCTTACTTTAACTGATAAAAATATTGAAAATTTTAAGAAAGTTGAATTAATTTTTTCCTCAACTCCTTTAAAATTAAAAAAATGGATTATAACTGATAATCAAGAGGGTGAAACAATAGTAGCATTAATAAATACAAAAAAAGTAAAAAGATTTAGCTCCAAAACTTTCAAATTAATAGAAAATTAAAACATTTTATAAGAATTATTATTAGAACTTATAAAAGCTTTTACTCCAAAATTTGTTTTAATTTTTTTTCTTAATCTATAAATATGAGTTTCAAGAGTTCTTGTTTTAACTTTACTATTAAATCCCCAAACATTTTTTAACAAATCACTTTTTTTAATAAATTTTTTCTTACTTATTAAATATTCTAAAATTTCACATTCTTTTTCTGTTAACAATATTTTTTTGTTTTTGCAAAAAATAGTCCTTTGTAACTTTTTAAAAATTAAACCATTTTTTAAAAGAAATCTTTTTTTTTTAATATTTTTTTTTTTTGGCTTAACTAAAATTGCAAGAAGCCTATTAATAATAAGTGGTTTTTTTAAACAATATGATGAAAAATTGTGTTTAACATCATTATTTTTTTCCATAATTTGAATTATTTTATTATTTGGTTTATTTTTAAATAAACTCATGATTACATTGAAAGAATTTAATTTAGGATTAAGTGAACTAATAATAATGTAATCGAAATTTTTTTTTTCTAAAATTTTTTTTACACTATTAACAGAAGATAAAAAAATTAAATTAAATTTTTTTTTTAATTCTAGTGAAGAAAAAAAATTTTCTTTAAGCAAAAAATTGTTTTCAACTATTAATACATTCATATTTATTCTTATTTTATAATTTAAGGAGTAAATATATTATAAATATAATAAATTAAAAAAGAATTAAATATTTTTTTTTATTGAAAACTATTTTTAAAATAAAAAAGTGAATGGAAATTTTAATAAAAACTCCTGGTATAATTAAATTTGGTAAATATTATTTCAAATGCCTTATAGGTAAAAATGGAATAACATTTAATAAAAAGGAAGGAGATTTAAAAACACCTAAAGGCACCTTTAATTTAAGATATGTTATGTATAGAGCTGATAAGATAAAAAAACCTAAAACAAAATTACCTATTTTTAAAATAAAAAAAAAACATATTTGTTGCGATAATATAGAAGACTCAAATTATAATAAAATATTTGAAACTAATAACTTTGATTTAGGAGAAAGACTTTGGAGAAATGATAGTATTTACGATATCTTAATTGTGATTGGATACAATCATCTTCCAGTAATCAAAGGTAAAGGTAGTGCAATTTTTTTACATTTGTCAGAAAAAACAAAAAATTCAACTGAAGGATGTATAGCAGTCAGAAAAAAAATAATGTTTAATATATTAAAATATGATGTGAGAAAAATTAAGATAACTTAAGGATTATTTTTTATTTTTAAAAAAAATTACTAAATTTGTATAAATACTATCAGACAAAACACTTAAATTTTTTTGCCTCGCATCCTTTTCTGCAACTAAAGTCGCATATACAGATTCTACAACATCAAAACTTGATTTAGACTTAATTTCCTGCTTTAAAATAATTTCACCGCTTTTTATTTCTATAAGAGAATATCTTGCGGTATTTTCAAGATCTGTTCTTGTTGCAGACATATCTTTTCGAAATGCTAATTCTTCTTTACTTTCAGATAAATCAACAACAAGATTATATTTTGTTATTACTCTTTCTCTTTCTGGATTTATTTGATTTAATAGTGAATTCTTTAAAATTTGTCCTGATCTATTTTTTATATTTTTTACTGAAACTGAAAGTATTTGTTTATTTGCATATGTGTTATCTGAGTAAATTGGTTGATAACCACAACTATGAAAAACAAAAAATAAAAGGAACAATAATAATTTTATTTTATTCATTTATATAACTATATTTGCCACTCTGTTTTTCACTATAATTATTTTTTTTGGTTTATTATTCCCAATTATCTTAATTATTTTTGGTAAAGATAAAGCTTTTTTTTGAATTTCTGAAATATCTGTATTAAAAGGAAGTTCAAGAGTTTCCTTTAGTTTGCCATTTATTTGAATAGCAACTACTATTTTTTCAACTTTTAAGAATTTTTTATCTGCAACTGGCCATTTACTTTTAATTATAAAATCATTATTTCCCATCACATGCCACATTTCCTCTGTTATATGTGGTATCATTGGACTAAAAATTTTAATTATATTTTCAATTAAATGCTTAAATAATTGGTTGTTTTTCCTTAGTTCTTCCTCTTTATTAAATAATAAATTTGTAAATTCTCTTATTCTTGCAATTGCTCTATTAAATCTAAAATTTTCATAATCTGATGTTACATCATGTATCATCTTATTTAGATCTGAAATATATTTGTTATTTTTTAAGAAATCATTTTTATTAATTTTTACTTTTGATAAATCTTTTGAATTTCTTTTTATTAAATCCCACAACTTATTTAAATATTTAAATGAGCCTTTAATTCCAGTATCTGTCCATTCTAAGTCCTTTTCTGGAGGACTATCAGAAAGCATAAATAATCTTGCCGTATCTGCACCATACTTGTTTAGTATTAAATCTGGATCAACTACATTTTTTTTTGACTTACTCATTTTTTCACTTTTACCAATTATTATTTTATTTTCGTTTTTTTGTTCTCCTGATTCTGGAGGCTTAATCCATTCTCCTTTTTTATTTTTATATGTTTTATGACAAACCATTCCTTGAGTTAGTAAGTTCTCAAATGGTTCTTTAATACTTAATAGACCACAATCATATAAAGCTCTTGTAAAAAATCTTGAATATAAAAGATGAAGTATTGCGTGTTCTATTCCACCTATATATTGATCTACTGGAAGCCAATATTCAGCTTCTTTTTTTTCTATAATATCTTTTGATTTTGGAGAACAGAATCTTGCAAAATACCACGAAGATTCAAAAAAAGTATCAAAGGTTTCAGTTTCTCTTATTGCATCCTCTCCAGTCTTAGAATATTTTGTATACTTCCAATCTGAATGATCTTTTAATGGGTTTTGACTTTTTGAAAAATCTACGTCTTCGGGGAGAATTATTGGCAAATCATCTTCTGTTGCTGGAACAGACTCTCCATTTTTTAAGTACATAATAGGAATTGGACAACCCCAATATCTTTGCCTTGATATGCTCCAATCTTTTAATCTATAAATTATTTCGGTTTTTGCTTTCTTGCTTTTAATTAGAAATTTAGATATTTTTTCTTGAGCTTTTTTTATATTTAATCCATTTAAAAATTCTGAATTAATAAGTTTTCCATCACCAGTATATGCTTTATCTAATTTAAAATTTTCGGTTGGTTTTATTACTTGTTTTATTGGTAAATTATATTTTACAGCAAAATCAAAATCTCTTTGATCATGTGCTGGACAACCAAAAACAGCTCCACTTCCATATTCCATAATAATAAAGTTAGCTACATAAACTGGTATTTTTTTTTTTGTAATTGGATGTAATGCACTAAATGGTAGTTTAATACCTAGCTTTTCTAGTTTTTCAAATTCTTCTTCTTGTAAATTTAAATTGCTTTGACATTTTTTTATGAAATTTTTTATTTCTTTATTTTTATTTGCATAAGTTTTTGCAATCGGATGTTCAGACGAAAGAGCAATAAAAGAAGCTCCAAATAATGTATCAGGTCTAGTAGTAAAAACTTCTACGTCTTTTTCTTTATTATCTAAACTAAACTTTATTTTTAATCCTTTTGATTCACCAATCCAATTTCTTTGCATTGTTTTTACTTGTTCCGGCCAAAATTTTAGGTCTTTTAATGATTTTTCTAAATCTTTTGCATATTTAGTTATTTTCAAAAACCACTGAGACATTAATTTTTTTTCTACAATTGCTCCCGACCTCCAACCTTTACCATCGATTACTTGTTCATTAGCTAAGACACATTTTTCTATTGGATCCCAGTTGACATAACTTGATTTTTTATAAACCAATCCTTTTTTATAAAACTCTAAGAATATTTTTTGTTCATGCTTATAATAATTATCATCTGAAGTGGATAATTCTCTATCCCAATCATAAGAAAACCCCATTTTTTTTAACTGTGTTTTCATTGTATTAATATTTTTTAGTGTCCAATCTTTTGGATGTACTTTATTTTCTCTTGCTGCGTTTTCAGCTGGTAGTCCAAAAGAATCCCAACCCATTGGATGTAATACATTAAAACCATTGCTATATTTAAATCTAGCAATTACATCGCCTAGAGTATAATTTCTCACATGACCCATATGTAACTTCCCAGAAGGATAGGGAAACATTTCTAAAACATAATATTTCTTTTTATTTTTTTCTGGCTCTACTTTGAATATCTTTTTCGATTCCCATTCATTTTGCCAATTTTCTTCAATTTTCCTGAAGTCGTAGTTTTCCATAATAATTAAAATCTATTGATATGATTCTTCTAATCTTAATGCTTTTTCCATAATTTTTATTTTAAGATTAGCATTAAATGCCCTACTAGCCTGTTGTCTTTGCCATACCCCACTTTTATTGACTTCTTTCTCAGTAAAAATTTTTATATTTTCTTCAATTAATTTAGATCCCATAATATAAATGGATATTCTAAATCTTGTATTTGGATTTTTCTTACTTGTTATCCAACCTGTAATTATATTACCTTCGCTCAAATTTTCATTTATGTCCGCATAGTTTTTAAATAAATCTTTAGAAGCTAACCAGAGATATTCGTTTATTTTTAATTTTTCAAACTTATTTGTTTCTTCACCAAAACCAAAAATATTTATTTTACTACATCCTGTGATTAAAAAAAATATAGATAAAATTAATATAACTTTTTTCATTATTTACCCCTTTGGAATGCGTAACCTATAATACCAGTTTTAGACAAAGATTTTACATTTTTTAGATTTATTCCTCCTAATGCATAAATTGGTAGCTCTATCTTTTGTAAAATTTTGTTTAATTTTTTTAACCCTAAATTTTTAACCTTTGGATGGCTTTTACTAGGAAAAATTGGAGATAATAAAGCTGCATCAATACCAAAACATTCTGCTTTTTTTATAGATTTAAGGCTATGGGCAGCAGAGGTAATAATTTTATTTTTCCTCGATTTTATTTTTTTGATGGCAATTTTATTAATTATATTTTTATTAAGCATATATTCAGGAAAATGTATCCCATCTGCATTGATTTTTTCAGCCAATTTTATATCTGATCCAATTAATAATTTTATTTTTTTCATTTTACAAAATTTTAATAGTTGTTTGGCAATTTTATTTCTATCTTTTGAATTATATGATCTTAGCAAAAGAGCTGATTTTTTTGGTATTTTTAAATTCATAAATTTTTTTTTATCAAAAAAATTATCATTAAAAATTAAGATCACTTTTGGAAGTTTATTATCTTTTGCTTTAATATTTTTTAGGTAATCTAAAAGCTTATTAATTTTTATATATGGATTCAAAGATAGCATTTATAATAATTGTAATAAAAAAATGGAAAATCAAAAAGTTTTAAAAAATATTAATTTGGTAAAAAAAAAAATTATTGATGTTTCTAAAGAATCAATTGATTTAAAATTAAAAAAAAAATTAAATACCAAAATAATTGCTATTTCAAAAAGACAACCTTTAGATAGAATTATTGAAGCATTAAATTCAAATCATAAAATATTTGGTGAAAATCAAATTCAAGAGACATTAAATAAGTGGCCAAATCTTAAAAAAAAATATAATGATGTTGAACTTCATCTTGTTGGACCTTTGCAAAGTAACAAAGTTAAAGACGCTATTTCAATTTTTGATGTAATTCAAACGCTAGACAGAGAAAAAATTGCCAAAGCTTTAAAAAATGAGGAAGATAAGCAAAAAAAAAAAATTTCATATATGATACAAATCAATACAGGCGAAGAAATGCAAAAATCTGGTGTCATGCCTGATGATGTAGATAATTTTTTTAAATTATGTAAAGAAGATCTTAAATTAAATATTCAAGGTCTAATGTGTATACCGCCATACGGAGAGGATCCTTCAATTCACTTTGCTTATCTTAGAAAAAAAGGATTAGAATATAATCTCCCCTACTTAAGTATGGGTATGAGCGAGGATTATGATAAAGCAATTCTTTTTGGAGCCACGCATATAAGAGTTGGTACAGCAATCTTTGGAAAAAGACCTTAAAAAAAAATAATTAAAATAAATCTTTAAAACTAAATGCGTACTGCCAACCTAATGTTATCATTTTATCAGATTTCATTTGAAGCCCATCGTAGTATTGATAAATTGGTTCTTTATATTCTATGGCCAGCCGTTGACCTTTTAATTCTCCTCTTGGAATAATAAAATTTATTCCTCCAGATATGTTGATTTTTCTATTTCCCTGATCTTTAGTAAATACGGGACTCATAAGCATGTTTGAATGGTGTGCATGAGCTCCTGATATTTTTCTCCTTAATTTTCCATCTAAACGGCCAGAAATTGACACCCAATCATTTATTAAAAAAGCGGCATACAATGTACCTTGGTATTCATCTCCTAGATGATAATCTTTGTTGTTTTGGTAAAATCTCCAGATACCTGAGGTTTGCCATCCCATAGAAATTTTTTCCCATTTTTTATAATAACCAACTTTTAAAATCGGATCATATGTTCCGGAACCAAGTTGCATACCATATCCCAAAGTTTTATGAGAATGAGATCCATTCATCATAACCATATCATCTTTAACATTAATTTCACCGGTTGGAATGCTTAGACCAAAATTTAAAAGCCAGTTAGAATTGTTATTTTGATTGAAACCATAAAGCCCCATTAATTTTATATCTCCTAATCCTCTTGAAGAAACAGTAAAACGATTATTGTCACCTGCTCTTTGACGAACTTGCATTTTTTTATTTAAAATAGGTACCATTAACATTCCTGTAAGTTGCTTACTAATTCCATACATTGCCCCAAGCATGTGCATATTAGAATGCATTTTAATTGGGGCATTCATAAATTTATAAGACCCATTTGAAGAAACTGCATCGTCCCTAGATATATCGTGGTTAGCATCTTGTAAGTCTGACATTTCCATTCTCATATAACGATAAGAAAACATTAGTTCGCCTTTTTTATGAGCATGATCTCCCATTATACCAATTGGCGCGTGCCCATCAGGCCTTCCTACAATACCTATTCCATCGGCAAAACAAATTGTTGGTAACAAGACAATAAAAATTAATAAAAATTTATACATAACGAACCTCCAGATTCAATTAATTATTAAAAAATAAAAAAAAAACTTAATTACGAGATTTGAGGTGGAGATCGTGTCTTTTGAAAATCTTTTTTAAGAAAATAATGAAAATTTACTAAACTAATTAATTCTGAACTAGTTTTAGTTGGTAGTTCTATAATTGAGTAAAAAAAAGCGTCATTACAATCTTTATTAACACCATTTTTAAAAATACAATAGAAACAATTTTCGTCTGATGAATTTTTAGAAGATTTTGAACTTTCATCAATGCTACATAAATATCCGTATGTAATCGAATTTTTTTTTAAATCGTTTTTTAGGTCGTTGTAAACATACGATGAATAGGGTAAACAAATTCCAAATAGAAATATTAATATGAAAAATTTATAAAAGCTTCGGTACATAATAATAAATAATAAAAAGATATAATAAATTATAAAAAAAAAAAAAAAATAAATACTTGACGTTTAGATGAGAATGATTATCATCTTTAATAAATGCGAATGATTATCATTTCCATTTGAACGGCGCGGGAGCATGTCGCCTAAATCCACATGCCCAAAGCTTTTTTTTACAGGGAGTAAATGCTTAAAAAAATACTATATTCAACATGTTTGATTAGTGCGGTCTTTATAAATTCATTAAAAGCAGATAGCGTATATGCACCGGCAGTTACAGTAACAGGCGGAGCAGAAGAAGCAGATTCATTAAGTGGGTCAGGTGTTTTTATTGGTTCTGACACTATAAGATCAAATAATTACGATAATATTGATCAAGTTTTAAAAACAATTCCAGGTGTTTATAGTAGAGAAGAAAATGGATTTGGAATTTTTCCAAATATTAGTTTAAGAGGCGTTGATCCAGGAAGAAGTCAAAAATTAACAATTATGGAAGATGGTGTTTTATCGCAACCTGCTCCATATACTGACTTTTCAGCTTATTTTAACCCAACTACAGGTAATAAAGATGGGATAGAAGTTTTAATGGGTTCAAGCCAAGTTCTTTATGGACCAAGAACAACAGGTGGTGTTCTTAATTATCTAACAACACCAATACCAACCAAAAGAAGGGCACATCTTAAAACTACTTATGGAAATTATCTTGGAGTAATTACACAAGGTGCAAGAAGTACAGAAAATTTACAATATGGGGATGTTAGATCACATGCATATTATGGAGATACATTAAATACAAATATTGGTGACTTTGGTTTTTTATTTGAATTATACGGAAGAGGTGACGGTGGATTTAGAAATTTCAAACATATAAAAAGAGGTCAATCTGGTTTCCATAAATATGAACCAATGGTAAAATTAAGTTACAAACCTAATACAAGTTTAGATCAAAGTTTAGAAATAAAAGCACAACATATAAGAATGATTGGAGATGTTGGATATGCAGGTGTATCAAAAAATGATATTAGAAATAAAGATCCTTGGAAAGCACCAGGATATACTCAAATGGATAGAATTTGGACTGAAAGATCTGGTGGACACTTAAAATATAGCGTAGATTTACCTCAATATTTTGACACAAAAATAACAACAACAGCTTACGCATCTAGATTTCATAGAGATTGGGCAAAAGCAGCAGAATACAGCACTACTCTTAATGATACAGATGGTGGAACAAAATTTCATACAGCAGATACTGATGAAGAGTTGAAGCTTATAGATACAGGTGGGGTAAGTGGTATAACAGTTGAAAATAAACACAATAATAGATATTACCGTGTAAGAGGTATAGAACTTAGAGCAAACACAAGTTTTAATTCAGATATTGGTGGAAAAAGTTTAGATCATACTTTAACTTATGGTACTCGTTGGCATTATGATTCATATTACGATTTTTCTTTTTATGATTATTATAATTTACAAAATGGTATTATGTACCATACTTCAAGTACTCTTAAAGAAGCAGCTTCTTCTAAAGAATATAAAACTTGGGGAAGATCATTATATATACAAGACTCAATTCAATTTAATAATTTAACCGTAACGCCTGGATTTAGATATGAAAAGGTTGATGCAAAAAGAGCAAGATCTGGAACTTCTGGACTGTTAACAGCAGATGTCGAAGGATATTCCGGTGGAGTAGGTTTTAATTATGTTGCCAATAATAATTTGAGTATTTTTGGAAGTGTTCATCAAGGATCATCTTTTCCTAAAGGATCAGACATATGGACAGCTGCAAGTGGTAGTAGAGAAAATATGGATCCTGAAACAAGTTTCGCAAAAGAAATAGGGCTTCGTTATAAGAACCGTGATAAAGGTATTAATACTAAAATAGCGATATTTCATACTGATTTCGAAGATTTAATTGTAAGTAGCAACACAGGTGCAGGAACTGCTGTAACACAAAACGCTGGTGAAGTTGAATCATATGGACTTGAATTATCTGCAACTTATGACGTAGGATTTAATCGCGGATGGTCTTTTAATAATCCATGGACATTAACTTATACGAATTCTCATGCAGAATTTCTAAATGATGCAAAAAAAAGTGATGGAGATACTATTTATGGAAATGCAAAAAAAGGAAATGATTTGCCATTTATTTCTGACCATCAAGTAACTATTGGAACTGATGTTATAAAAGGACCTTATAGTCTAGGAGTGCTTGGTAATTGGAAAAGTTCACAATGGTCATCAGGTGAAAACATAAGTGTTAAGGCTAATGACACAAGAATTGGTAAAATCCCTGCACGTTGGGTATGGGATGTGAAAGGAAATATTAAAATTACTAATACTGTAAATTACAATTTTGGAGTTCACAATGTATTTAATAACAAATACATAACAACCTACTTACCACTAGGTCCTAGACCTGGCGCTCCTCTACATGCATACTTTGGTATTACGGTAGACTACTAATTTATCTTATAAATTAATCATCGAATTAATATAATTGTTAGTTTTGCAATAATTTATTTTGTAAAATAATAAAAATTATTATTTATTGAAAAAAAAAATTTTCTATTTAATTAACTGTTATGAGGCGTATTTTTGTTTTTCTATTAGTCTTTCTTTTTATTAAGCCATTAATTGCACACCATAAGATTTATGGGGCAAGAGTAGATAAAGATGATCGTGAGATTTCATGGAGAGGGCACTTTGATTATGATAATCGAAGTAATAAAAATAAAGGACATATCCACGTAGCAGAAGTAGAAAATGCATGGACTGATAGATGGCAATCTGAAATAGAATTCTTTATGCGTGATAAATATGAAAATAATTTTCGTTGGTATAAAACAGAATTTCAAAATGTATATGAATTAATTGAAACTGAAAAAGGAGCTGCAGCCTTATATTTTTCATTTAATTGGGCTAGGGAAAAAGGAGAGGCTAATGAAATTGAATATAAACTGCTCCTTGAAAGAAACTTTTTAGGTGCAAGAAATATAATAAATTTTGTATTTGAAAATGAATTTGGAAGTAAAGCAGAAGGAAGTACTTCCTTTAAAATATCATATCTTTCTATGTTCAAAAAACCAATTTATAAAGGAATACAAATAGGTTTTGGTGGGGTGCATAATCTTGGACAATTAGATAATTTTGATTCACCAGGAAGACAAAAACACCAAATTGGTCCGGGATTTAAAAAATCATTTCGTATAAGTGAAGAAATGGAATATGATTTCTTTATTGGACCAATTTTTGGTTTAACTAATGCATCTGCAGACAATAGTTTGCTTTGGAATATGTCATTAGAATTCTAGATTAGTTATGAAAATAAAAGCTTATGAATTAAAAGGTTTAGTTGGAAAACAAACATATAGAAGCTACCTAGTTTATGGTCAAAACAAAGGACTGGTAAGAGAAAAAAGTCAAGTAATTATAGATACTTACAAAAATGAGCAAACTGAAGTCATAAAATTTGAAAATGAGGAATTAATATCTGAGCCAGATAAATTAA
Source organism: Alphaproteobacteria bacterium MarineAlpha6_Bin4 (assembly GCA_002937775.1). Classification (GTDB taxonomy): domain Bacteria; phylum Pseudomonadota; class Alphaproteobacteria; genus CAYOOR01. Next base: position 32,038 of record PTKO01000008.1, read on the forward strand.
GTAATGAATTTAATACATATTCACTAACTTCTGAAAAAAAAATTATACATATATTAAATACTAAAGATAATTTAATGGAAATAATTGATAAAACTATTTCCGACCAGGACTCTAATAATTTAATAGTTTTTGAATCTAGTGAATTAACTCCAAGATCTAAATTAAGAAAATTTTTTGAAAAAGAAAAAAAACTTGGAATAATTGCATGTTATTTTGACTCAGAACGAGATGTTCAGGATTTGATAGAAAATGCTTTTAAAAAAGAGAACCTCTCAATAAGTAAAGATTTAATTTTAATGATTGCAAAACACCTAGGTAAAGAAAGACATATTATAAAAAATGAAATTGAAAAAATTATTTTATATTTAAAAGATAAAAAAAAATTTGAAATTAAAGATATTTTAAGATGCCTTAGTCAAAATGAAAAATTTGGTTTTGATGATTTAAATTATAGTATTTGTGATGGAAACGTTTTAAAGCTTGATAAAATTATCAACCAGCTTTATTTAGAAGGCATTAACCCCATTGCTTTACTTAGATCAACAGCTAGACATTTTCAAAAAATTTTATTAGTCAATAAAAAAATGGAAGATGGCATTAGTTTAAATGAATCTTTAAGAGAATTGAAGCCTCCAATTTTTTTTTTATACTTGAATCAATTTAAAGAACATGTAAAAAATTGGAAAACAAGCATATGTCACAAAGCTATTCAAAGAATAATGGAGACAGAGGAATTATGTAAAGTTAATTCCAAAATTTCTAAAATTATATGTTGGAGAACTTTAAGAAATTTAGCTTCTGTTAAATATTAAAACACTATTCGCCAGTAAGTTTTTTAATTATATTTTCTCTTTGATCTACGTTTCTATATTCTATTTTTATATTTCCTTTATTATTTTTATCGTTGATAGTTAGCTTTACTCCTAATTTTAAACTTAGCTCTTTTTCTAAAATAGCTGTATCCGCATCTTTTTCCTTAATTTTTTTATCAACTTTACTGCTAGTTTCTTTTTCTACTGTTTCTTTATCAAATAAACTTTCAACATATCTCACCGACAAACCTTCTTTTACAATACGCTTTGCTAATTCAACTGCCCCAGTGTATCCAACTAAACATCTTGCGTGACCTAATGATAACTTTCCATCTAAAATAAATTTTTTAACTTCCTTTGGTAAAGATATTATTCTAAGTAAGTTTGCTACATGACTTCTACTTTTTGACACAACTAATGCTAACTGTTCTTGATTATAATTAAATTCATTCATTAACCTATTGTAGCCTTCTGCTTCTTCTATTGATGTTAAGTCTTCCCTTTGTAAATTTTCGATTAGACCTGATTCAAAAGCTTCCCTATCATCAAATTTTGAAACAATTGCTGAAATTTCATTTATCCCAACGAGTTTGCAGGCTTTTAATCTTCTTTCTCCTGCAACTAATTCAAAATCTTTTTTACTTTTCCTTACAATTATAGGTTGTATCAACCCATTTTTCTTAATAGATTCAGCTAGTTGATTTAATTTTTCTTCATCAAATTTTTTTCTTGCTTGGAATTTACTTAAAATTATTTTGTCTACAGGAATTAAGTTGTTATTAATTTCCTCATTTTTAAATTCTAGATCAGTAGTATCTTTTTCTAAAAGTGCAGAAAGACCTTTTCCTAATCTATTTTTTTTTTTTATCATTTTTTTTATTCGTTAACTACTTTTTTTTTTTCTTGTTTTAAGAATTCTTTTGCTAAACCAAGATATGCCTTAGACCCTTTGCATTTAGAATCATAAATTAAAACTGGCTTTCCAAAACTTGGTGCTTCAGATACCCTAACATTTCGTGGAATCACAGTTTTATAAACTTTCTTTCCAAAGAAACCTTTTATATCTGATTGAACCTGATCTGTAAGAGAATTTCTTTTATCAACCATTGTTAATACTAACCCTTCTATAGTCAAATCAGGATTATAAGTTTTTTTAACCCTATTAATTGTATGAACAAGATGACTTAATCCTTCTAAAGAGTAAAACTCGCATTGCATTGGTACAATAATGGAATGTGCAGCGGTAAACGCATTTACAGTAAGAATTCCAAGTGCAGGTGGACAATCAATTAAAATATAGTCAAATTTCCCTTTTATTTTTGTAATAGCATTTTTTAGCCTTACTTCTCTTTCTTCCTGTCTTGCTAGTTCAACTTCGGCACCAGAAAGATCTAATGTTGATGGAACTAATTTTAGTTTAGGAATGTTTGTTTTATATACCGCATCAAAGATTTTTGAAGAATCATGTAAAACATCATATATATCGTTACGTTCTTTGCTTTGTTCAAAACCAACTCCTGTTGATGCATTTCCCTGTGGATCTAAATCTATTAACAAAACCTTTTTTTTTACTGATACCAAGGCAGTTGCTAAATTAACTGCTGTTGTGGTTTTACCTACACCACCTTTTTGATTTGCTATAGCTATTACTTTTGGCTCTTTTTTTGACATCTTTATTTAATTATAATTGTATTAATTAAAATAAAAATTATTTTTTTTTTAAATTTTTTACTATTAAAATTCTTCCCTCATCACTTGTAATACTTTTTTTAAATTTTAAATCAAATGAAAACCTTTTTTTTGCATCTTCAATTTCTTTGTTAATAGTTTTGCCTTTTAAAAAAATACAAGACATATTTTTTTTATAGAATTTTACAATATAATTCATTAATTTATCTAGAGGCGCTACAGCTCTAGCTGAAATACAATCATAATCATTATCTATTTTCATAGTTTCGATTCTTGAATTAAATATAGAAATATTTTTTATACCAACTACCTCTTTTACTTCATTTAAAAAAATGCATTTTTTTTTATTTGATTCTATTAAATGAAAATTATTATTAGAACAAATAGCACACACAATTGCCGGAAACCCAGCTCCACTTCCTATGTCTAAAACATTCTTTTTATTACCAATTAAACCAATGATTTGATATGAATCTAAAAAATGTCTTTCCCAAATTGTTTTAAAAGAATTTTTACTGACAAGATTAAATTTTTTTTGCCATAATTTAATTAATTTAAAAAATATTTTTAACTTTTCATATTTTTCTTCGCTAAGACTAGTTTGAGATTTAAAATTTTTATAAATTAGACTGCCCACTTTCTCTTTTTTCTGTTAATAAATCTAAGAATATTTATTACTGCTGCAGGAGTAACTCCTGATATTCTAGTAATTTCTCCCAAATTCCTTGGTTTAACATAATTTAATTTTTCTAAAACTTCTTTTGTTAGATTTGGGATTTTTTTATAATTTAAATTTTTAGGTATTTTTAACTCCTCATCTTTTTTTAGATCTTTTATATCTTGTAATTGTCTTTCAACATAACCCCTGTAAACTGACCTTGTTTCTAATTCGTCAAAAATATCATTAGGTATTTTTTTTATTTCAGGCCATATATTTTCTAATTCTTTTCTATTTATATCTTTGAACACTAAAAGATCAAATATATTTCTCTTTTTACCATCTAAATTGATTTTAATACCATATTTAAGCAAATTATTTGGTGTAAAAGTGTTTTTTTTGTATTTTATGTCAATTTTTTCTAACAAAGCTTGCTTTTTATTGAACTTTTCCTTCCGATCTTTATTTATACAGCCTATTTTTATTCCTTTAGGCGTCAATCTTAAATCTGCATTATCAGAACGAAGTAAAAGTCTATATTCAGCTCTACTTGTAAACATTCTATAAGGTTCAGTAACGCCTTTGTTTACTAAGTCATCTATTAAAACTCCTATGTACGCTTCTGATCTTGATAAAACAAATTCCGTTCCTTTTTTTACTTTTAATGCTGCATTTATACCGGCAATAATTCCTTGAGCTGCAGCTTCTTCATAACCAGTTGTTCCATTAATTTGTCCAGCTAGATATAAGTTATTGATTTTATTAGTTTCTAAAGTATTAGATAATTGTAAAGGATCTACATAATCATATTCAATTGCATATCCATATTGAGTAATTTTTGCATCTTCTAAACCTATTATTGATCTAATGAAATTTTCTTGTATTTTTTTTGGTAAAGAAGTCGAAACGCCATTAGGATAAATTACATTAGAATTAAGACCTTCAGGTTCTAAAAAAATATGATGCTGATTTTTATCTTTAAATTTAACAATTTTATCTTCAATAGATGGGCAATATCTAGGGCCAATACTTTTTATATTACCTGAATAAATAGCTGATTTTGCTATATTTTTTTCTATTATTTTGTGTGTCTTTTTGTTTGTATACGTAATATAACAAGGAATTTGTTTTACTTTTATAGATTTATTCATAAAAGAAAATGGAATGATTTTTTTATCACTATCCTGTTTCTTTAGATTTTTATAATTTATTGAATTTTGATCTATTCTTGGTGGTGTACCAGTTTTCATTCTTCCTAATTTAAAATTATATTTTTTAAATGTCTTAGAAAGACCATAAGTTGCTTTTTCACCTACTCTTCCTGCAGGTATTGTTTCATTTCCAATATGTATAATACCATTTAAAAAAGTTCCAGTGGTTAAAACAATTGTTTCACATGGAACAATTTTTTTTTTAGATAAAATTACTCCACAAATACTGTTATTTTTAATATCTAAATCTATAACCTCATCTTCTATTATTTTTAGGTTTTTTTCTTTTGATAAGATATTTTTAATGGCCTTCTTATACAAAATTCTATCAGCCTGAGCTCGTAAACCACGAACTGCGGGTCCTTTTGATGCATTTAACATTCTAAATTGAATACCGGACTCGTCAATTGCCCTAGCAATTATTCCGTCTAAAGCATCTATTTCTCTTACCAAATGACCTTTTCCTAAGCCTCCAATAGATGGGTTACAAGACATTTCTCCAATTTTATTTTTGTTATTTGTTATAAGAAGAGTTTTGCATCCTATTCTAGATGCGGCTGCAGCAGCTTCGCATCCTGCATGGCCTCCTCCAACAACTATAACTTTATTTGTTCCACGTGAAACATTGTTTTTTCTCATTCTTTGACTCTTTTTAATATTGAACACCCAACAGCAGCTCCTTCGTAAGCTTCCGTATAACAAACTTCTATAGTATTAAAATTTACAACTTTTCCATGAATATATCCTTTACTTTCTGGTGAAACCCAATAAAAATCTTTATTATTTAAGCGAATCGTACCTAAAAAATTTCTTTCTCCATCAGCATATTTAAAATAACCTTTAAATATTCTTTCATTTTGCTCTAAAATTGTTATTTTTTTCTCCCAGGTCCTATGGCCTTTTTCGGTTGAGTAGCTTTTATTTATACCCTTCCAGGTACCAATTAAGTTAAAAATATATTCAGATTTTACTTGATGATTAGAAATAATTATAAATAAAAAAAAAACTGAACAAATTAGTGTTTTTTTCATGATTTTATTTACCTATACAAAAGTCCTTAAAAACTATATCTAGCAACTTTTCGACATCATATTTACCAGTGATATTTCCCAAACTATTTAAAGACAATCTAATGTCTTCTGCATTTAATTCTGGGTCCTTATCATTATTTACTTTCTTTAAAAAATTAAAACATTTTTTTAGCGCAGTTCTATGTCTGGTTCTGGTCAAAACAGGATCCCCAAAAAAAACATCCTTATACTTATGTTTAATATATATTTCTAAATCATTTAATAAAGTATTTATACCATTTCCTTTTTTTGCCGAAACAAATGATATTTTTTTTAATCCTTTTTCATTTAACTCTTTGATTACACTATATAATTTTTTCTTATTTATAAGATCTATTTTGTTTAATACTAATAATGTTTTATTACAAACTAATCTTAAAATATGTTTAGTTAAGTTTTTAGTTACATCAATCACCAATAATTTTACATGACAATTTTTAATTACTTTTTTAGCTTTATTTATTCCCTGCTTTTCAATGTTATTTCTAACGCTCATTTTTAAACCAGCAGTGTCTGAAAAAATGACTGGTATATTTGATAAATTAACTTTTGATACAATTACATCTCTAGTTGTTCCAGAAGTTTTAGATACAATTGCTATATCCTTCTTCACTATTTGATTAATTAATGAAGATTTTCCCACATTAGTATTTCCAACAATAGCAACTTCAACTCCATTTCTAATAACATCCCCGCTTTTGTTTTCTGACAAAAAAAATTCAATTTCTTTAATTAAATCAGTAATTTGACTAAGGACTCTTCTCTCAATATTTTCTGGAACCTCATCTTCCGGAAAATCTATTTGTCCTTCGTAGTGTGCCAATAATTTTAAAAGCCTGCCATTCCAAACTTTAATAACAGTACTTAAATTTCCATTTACTTGCTGTAATGCTAAATTCTTTTGAAATTTAGTCTCAGCATTAATTAAGTCCATTACACCCTCAGCCTCAAGAAAATCCATTTTATTATTTGTAAATGCTCGCTTTGTAAACTCACCTGGTTTTGCTTCCCTTACACCATCAATTAATAAAAGATTTTCAATCAAGTGATCTAAAACTGAATTTCCACCATGTATATTTATTTCTAATATATTTTCTCCCGTATATGTGTTTGGCGAAGAAAACCAAACAACCATTGCTTTATCTATAATTGATGAATTTTTTATATCATATAAGTTTACTAATTTACAAAACCTTGCTTTTGGTAATTTTCTATTTGTTAAAATTTTAAATATTTTTTTTGTTTTTGTGCCAGAAATCCTAATAGTTTTAATTGCAGACAATCCAGAGCTACTTGCAGAAGCAAAAATTGTATCTATATTTATTTTATAATTTATTCTTTTATCCATTTACTTTTGTTTTACTATCATATTTGGATTTATCAAGTTGAACAAATTAGAAAAAGAAACTAGCCCCTATTTACTGGAACATAAAAAAAATCCTGTTGATTGGTATGCTTGGAACAGTAATTCTTTAAAAAAAGCAAAAAAAGAAGGAAAGCCAATTCTATTATCTATTGGATATTCGGCTTGTCATTGGTGTCATGTAATGGCAAGAGAGTCATTTGAAAACAAGGAAATTGCGACACTAATGAATAAATATTTCGTTAATATAAAAGTTGATAGAGAAGAAAGACCAGATTTAGACGCGATCTATCAAAATGCTCTTCAAGTATTTGGTGAACAAGGCGGTTGGCCTTTAACAATGTTTTTAACTCCTAACTTAGAACCATTTTGGGGAGGCACTTATTTTCCACCTAAAGAAAAATTTGGGAGGCCTGCATTTCCTACTGTTTTAAAAACAATTAATAATGTTTTTAACAATGAAAAAAATAAAATTCAAAAAAGTATAAATTTGATAAAAAAAGGAATAACTGAGAGTACATCAAATATTTCAGGAGCTATTAATAAAAATTTATTTGATCAAGTTTCATTATCATTAATTAACCTAATTGACAAAACTAATGGAGGTATAAAAGGTGCTCCAAAATTCCCTAATGTTCCAATTTTTGAAAATATTTTGAGATTTTCTATTGAAAAAGACAAACACTCAAAAAATAATTTGATGATAAATTCTGGGATATATCAGACTTTGGAAAAGATGTGCAATGGTGGAATTTATGATCATGTAGGAGGGGGTTTTTCAAGATATTCAACAGATGAAAAATGGCTTGTGCCGCATTTTGAAAAAATGTTGTATGACAATGCCCAACTAATAGAACTTTTGATTTATGGTTACCAAATTTTTAGGGAACCAACTTTCAAAAATAGAATTTTTGAAACTATTAATTGGGTTTTAAGAGAAATGAAAACTAAAGATGGTGGCCTTGCAAGTGCTATTGATGCTGATAGTGAAGGTGAAGAAGGAAAATATTATGTTTGGGAAAAAAAAGAAATAGATACTATTTTAGGAAATTCATCAGAATTGTTTTGCAAAACATATAATATTAAAAAGGAGGGAAATTGGGAAAGTAAAAATATATTACACTTGGAAAATAAAAGAAATATAAAAGAAATAGAAACTGATAAAAAATTACTAAACATTCTTTTTGAAATAAGAAAAAAAAGAATTCCTCCTAATTTAGATGATAAAATTTTAGTAGATTCCAACACATTAATGATAAATGCTTTAACTAATGCTGGATGGGTTTTTAATCAAAAAAAATGGATAAATGAAGCAGAAAATATTTATTCTTTTCTAGAAAAAAATCTTTTCAAAAATTGTGAATTATATCATTGCTGGAAAAATTTTAAGGTAAAAACATTTGCTACTTTAGATGATTTTGCAAACTTATTAAGATCTTCTATTACATTATTTGAAAAAACGGGGAAAAAAAAATATTTAAACAATTCTATAAATTTTTCAAAAAAAATTTTAAATGACTTTAAAGATAAAAAAAATGGAAGTTTTTATATAAATTCAAATAAAACAACTGATATTTTTACAAAATTAAAATCTATTTATGATAATGCAACACCATCTGGAATTAGTATTCTTATACAATCTTTAAGCAAATTATTTTATTTAACTGGTAATGAAAATTTTTATAACGAAGCAGAATCTGCATTAGAATCTGTTCATGGTAATATAGAAAAAAATTTTTTTAGTTCTGCTTCTTTGCTTAATTCTTATGATATATTAAATAATGGAATTCTTATAATTTTCATTAGATCAGAGAAAAATGATTTTCTTTTAAATAAAATAAAAAAAATATGTTTACCTAATATGATCTATCAAGAAATAACAGATTTAAAAGAGTTAGATAAAACCCACCCGGCGTTTGGTAAAAAAATTAAAGAAAATAAAAATACTATTTTTATTTGTAAAAACCAAAGTTGTTCATTACCAATTACCACTTTTGATGAGTTCGCTAAAATAATAAATAATAAAAATGGATAATATATCTAGAGATATATTACAAAAAACAATGCGTTTTTTAACTTTAAAGGGTTACAAAGTATTAAGTGAGTTCGCTTTACCTAATAAAAAAAGAGTTGATATCATAGCTTTAAGTGAAAAAAAAAAAATAATCATAGTAGAAGTTAAATCTAATAAAAAAGATATTAAAACCGATAAGAAATGGAAAAATTATTTAAAATATTGCAATTATTTTTATTTTTCATGTAATGATAATTTAAAAGATCTAAATTTTTCTGAAAATGTAGGAATTATAAAAAACAATTCAAAAGGAACTAAAATTGTAAAAAGTCCTAAATATAAAAAATTATCAAAAAATACTAAAGATCTTTTAATATTCAAAATTGCACTTTCAGCTTCTTCTAAGTTTCACAGGTTGGTAGACCCTGAATTTAAAAAACAAAAAAATAATTCGATATACATTTATAAAAAAATAAATAGTAAAAACTGACGTTTTAAATTATAATAAAATTACCTTTTTGACATGCATAATTTAATTGTGGGGGATCTATGAAGGGAACTGTTAAGTGGTATAATGCTCGTAAAGGGTATGGCTTTATAACACCGGAAGATAATAGCGAGGATATTTTTGTTCACGCAACATCATTAAAAAATAGTGGTTTAAAAAAGTTATACACAGGGTCTGAAGTTTCTTTTGAAGTTGATCAAGACGATAAAGGAAAAAGAGCTAAATCAATTAAAGTTACAAAAGAAGTAAAACCGGAGGTTGAAGAAAAACCTAGGGACAAAGTAGAAAAAAAAGAGCCTAAAAAAGAAGAAAAAAAAGAAGCTAAAAAAGAGCCAAAAAAAGAGCCTAAAAAAGAAGCTAAAAAAGAACCAAAAAAAGACGCTAAAAAAGAACCAAAAAAAGACGCTAAAAAAGGAAGTAGCAAAAAATAAAAAAATTAGCATTATTAATTA
>PTKO01000009.1 GCA_002937775.1 Alphaproteobacteria bacterium MarineAlpha6_Bin4
TATTTGCGTCTAAAACTTCAGTGTTATAATTTATAAATATAATTATAAAGATGAATAAAATAATTTTTTTCATAATTAATTTAACAATAAATATTTTATTAAAAGTATTTTCAAGATAAATTTATTTATTATGTCAACAGCTATTGTAACACATAAAGATTGTATTCTTCATGATACTGGTATGAATCATCCTGAAAGTAAAGAAAGATTAATTGCTATTAATAATACCCTTAAACGATTTAAATCAAACAAAATAAAATGGTTTCAAGGTGAAAAGATAAATTTAGAACACTTTCTCAGTGTCCATTCTGAAAATTATATAAATGATATAAAAAAAAAGTCTCCTAAAGAAGAATCTGTAAGGATTGATGCAGATACTATTTTAAGCAAATATAGTCTTGAGGCAGCATTAAAAGCAACTGGTTCAGTTTGTAAAGCAGTTGATCTTATTTTTAAAGGTAGTTTTAAGAATGCGTTTTGTCCAATAAGACCACCAGGACATCATGCAGAACCACAAAGAGCTATGGGCTTTTGTTTTTTTAATAATGTTGCAATTGCAGCATATTACTCAAAGTTAAAATATAAAGTTAAAAGATGTGCGGTTATTGATTTTGATGTTCATCATGGAAACGGAACTCAAAAAATGTTTTGGGATGATCCAAATATGTTTTATGCTTCAACTCACCAAGAAGGTATTTTTCCAGGAACAGGTTTTAAAGAAGAAACAGGAATAAATAATAATATAGTAAACGTTCCTTTACCAGCTGGAACCAATAGCTTATTATTTAAGAAGTCTTATGATGAAATAATTTTTCCTAAGCTAGAAAAATTTTCCCCAGATATAGTTTTTATTTCAGCTGGTTTTGATGCCCATAAGAATGATCCTTTAGCTGATTTTAGATTAAACACAGAAGATTTTTTTTGGATAACTAAAAAATTAAATGATTTTTCGACTAAAAATTGCAAAGGTAAATTGATTTCATGTTTAGAAGGAGGTTATAATATTAAAGCATTATCAGAAAGTTGTTTAGAACATGTGAAGGGGTTAATTTTATGAGTAAAGAAAAAAATAATAATATTGATCAAATGTCATTTGAGAAAGCTTTAGAGGAACTAGAGTCAATTACTGAAAATTTTGAGGATGGTGAATCAACCCTAGAAAATGCAGTTAATTTATATAATAGAGGCGTATTACTAAAAAATCATTGTGAAAAAAAATTAAATGAAGCAAAAAAAAAGATCGACCAAGTAAAAAACCATAAAGAAAGTTCAACTATAGAAAAAAATGAATGATTTAAAAGCAAACTTAAGAAGCGCGCAAAAAGAAGTAGATAAAACCATAAAATCTCTTTTACCTTTTGGCAAAGGAATAGAAAAAAAACTTTTTGAAGCAATCAATTATTCAATTTTATCTAGCGGTAAAAGATTAAGACCTTTTTTAGTAATTCAATCTTCTAAATTATTTGATGTTAGTGAAAAAAGTGCGCTAAGAGTTGCTTCATCGATAGAAATGATTCACTCATATTCCTTGATACATGACGATTTACCATCAATGGACAATGATGATTTAAGAAGAGGTTTGCTTACTACACATAAAAAATATAATGAAGCTACAGCAATTCTAGCAGGAGATTCACTATTAACTTTATCATTTCAAGTTTTATCTGACACTCTAACACATAGCGACCCAAGAATTAGATGTGATCTAATTAATGAACTAGCAAAAGCAGCTGGGGCATACGGAATGGTCGGAGGACAAATGATGGATCTTGAAGCAGAAAATAAAAAATTAAGTATAGGTGCTATTACAAGAATTCAAATGTTAAAAACAGGAGCATTAATCGCATATGCTTGTAATTCCGGCGCAATAATGGGTAGAGCTGAAAAAAAAGAAAAATTTTCATTACAAGGTTATGCACATGACATTGGTTTAGCTTATCAAATTAGAGACGATCTTTTGGATGTTACAAGTACAGAAAAGGAATTGGGAAAAAAGGTTAACAAGGATAAAAAAGCAGGCAAAAAGAATTTTGTTTCAATTTTAGGTAAAGAAAGGGCAAAAAAACAATTAGAATTTCTTGGCAACCAAGCAATCAAACATTTAGAAGTTTTTGATGATAAAGCAAATTTGCTTAGAGAAGTCGCTAGATTTATTGTAGAAAGAGATAGATAAGTATAATATAATAAATTCCTTATGGAGAACAATAAAACACCACTATTGGACAAAATAAATTTTCCAAAAGATTTAAGGAAATTGTCTAAAGATAAATTAGAAGATGTAGCTAAAGAACTAAGGAACGAAACAGTTGAAGCTGTTTCAGAGACTGGTGGACATCTAGGAGCAAGTCTTGGTGTAATAGAATTAACAGTAGCAATTCATTATGTATTTAATACACCAAATGACAGACTTATTTGGGATGTTGGGCATCAAGCATACCCACATAAAATTCTAACTGGTAGAAGAGATAAGATAAAGACATTAAGACAAAAAAATGGACTTTATGGTTTTACAAAAAGAACAGAAAGCGAATACGATCCTTTTGGTGCCGCCCACGCATCTACTGCTATGTCATCTGGTTTAGGGATGGCAATTGGTAGAGATTTATTAAAAAAAAAGAATAATGTAGTTTGTGTAGTTGGAGATGGAGCTATGAGTGGAGGAATGGCATATGAAGCAATGAATAATGCTGGTTCAGAGAAATCTAAGCTAGTAGTCATACTTAACGATAACGATATGTCAATCGCACCTCCAGTTGGAGCTTTAAGTAATTATTTGTCTAGAATAATTTCATCAGGAACCTATCAATCATTTAAAAATCTTGGCGGCAAAATTGTTTCCAAAACTTTTCCCGAAAGAATTGGAAAAGCTGCAAAAAAAGCCGAAGAATTTGCTAGAGGAATTGTTACTGGAGGAACTCTTTTTGAAGAACTAGGTTTTTTTTATGTTGGACCAATTGATGGACATAACTTGAAGAGCTTAGTTCCTGTTTTAGAAAATGCTAAAAAATATAAAAATGGACCAATACTAATTCACTGTGTTACAAAAAAAGGGAAGGGTTATGAGCCCGCAGAAAAATCAGACGATAAATACCATGGTGTAAATAAATTTAATGTCGCAACCGGTGTTCAACAAAAATCAGAGTCCAAAGCACCTTCGTACACCAAGGTTTATGCAAATAGTTTAATCAATGAAGCAAAAAAAGATAAAAAAGTTGTTGCGATTACAGCCGCAATGCCATCAGGGACAGGTCTAGATATTTTCGGCAAAGAATTTCCAAGCAGGTGTTTTGATGTTGGTATAGCAGAACAACACGCAGTTACTTTTGCTGCTGGGCTAGCAACTGAGGGTTTTAAGCCATTTGCTACAATCTATTCAACTTTTTTGCAAAGAGCTTATGACCAAGTTGTTCACGACGTTGCTATACAAAAATTACCAGTACGTTTTGCTATGGACAGGGCAGGACAAGTAGGAGCTGATGGTGCTACTCATGCAGGGTCATTTGACATAGCTTACCTTGGCTGTTTACCTGGATTTGTTTTAATGGCACCTTCAGATGAAGCAGAATTAGTACATATGGTTGCAACTGCCTGCCAAATTAATGATAGACCATCAGCATTTAGATATCCAAGAGGTGATGGAATAGGAGTACAAATTCCAAATGAAGGGACTCCATTAGAAATAGGTAAAGGAAGAATTGTAAATGAGGGAAATAAAATTGCAATATTATCTTATGGCGCAAGACTCTATGAATGTATAAAAGCTGCAGATATATTAAATGCAAAAGGACTATCCACAACTGTTGCCGATGCTAGATTTTGTAAACCTCTTGATACAAAATTGATTAAACAGCTAGCTTTGGAGCACGAAACATTAATAACAGTAGAGGAGGGCTCGATTGGAGGTTTTGCTTCACATGTAACTAAATTCTTAAGTGGCGAATCTTTATTAGATAGTGGATTAAAATTTAGATCTTTATTTTTTCCTGATGTTTTTTTACCTCATGGAAAACCTGAAGATCAATATGAAGAGGCAAATCTTTTGGCAAAAGACATAGTTTATTGTGCACTTCAAACTTTAGGAAATAATTACTCAAAAGAAGAAATTGATTTAGCTTAGAACTTAAATTCTATATCAAGCCACTTTAACTAATTAAAAATAATTAAGATTGAAAAATTTTATTTCTCAAAAAATGGTCTGCTAGTACGCAAGCTAACATTGCCTCACCTATAGGCACAGCTCTAATACCAACGCACGGATCGTGCCTGCCACCAACAGAAATAGTTGTTTTTTTCAATTTTTTAGTTACTGTATTTTTTTTTTTTAATATTGAACTGGTTGGTTTAACAACAAATCTAGCAACTATATTTTGACCAGATGATATTCCGCCTAAAATACCACCAGCATGATTAGACTCAAATTTAACCTTACCTTTATTTAATGTCATTTCATCAGAACTTTCATCGCCAGGCATAAAAGCAGATGCAAATCCACTGCCGATTTCCACACCTTTAACAGCATTAATACTCATTAAAGCTTTAGCTATTTCTGCATCTAATTTATCATAAACTGGTTCACCAAGACCAACTGGAACGCCTTTAGCTTCCAACTCTATTATTGCACCAACAGAAGAACCACTCTTTCTAATTTGTGTTAAATAATTTTCCCAAATTTTTAACATTTTTTTATCTGGACACCAAAAATGATTTTTTTTTGCAAAATTCCAGTCCCAATTATCCCTATTTATATGAAGAGATCCCATTTGTATTAAAGCTCCTCTTATTAAAAAATTACTTCCTAAATTTGCTGATAAAATTTTTCTAGCAATAGCTCCAGCAACAACTCTCATCGCAGTTTCTCTTGCTGACGATCTTCCGCCTCCACGGTAATCCCTAATACCATATTTTTTTTCATATGTGTAATCAGCATGGCCAGGCCTAAATTTATTTTTTAATTTAGCATAATCTTTTGATTTTTGATCTTCATTATGAATTATGAAAGATATAGGAGCTCCAGTTGTATAATTATTAAAAACACCTGATAAGATTTTAACTCTATCCTTTTCTTTTCTTTGTGTAACAAATTTGCTACTTCCTGGTCTTCTTTGGTTTAAAAAAAATTGAATTTCTTTTTCATCTATACGAATTTTTGAGGGCACGCCATCAACTGTACACCCAATTGCTGGGCCATGGCTTTCTCCCCAAGTACTAAACTTAAATATTTTTCCAAAACTATTTCCAGGCATTTTTATTTTTCTTCAAAAATATCAGGAGAATTAGTATCTTTCATTCCTATAATATTATATCCAGAATCTACATGGTGAATTTCACCAGTTACTCCAGATGAAAGATCACTTAAAAGGTAAATTGCTGAACCAGATATATCATCAACTGTAATATTTCTTTTTAGCGGTGAATTATTTTCGTTCCATTTTAAAATATAATTAAAATCACCAATTGCCGAAGCTGCTAAAGTTTTTATCGGACCAGGGGATAAAGCATTTACTCTAATTTTTTTTTCTCCTAAATCTTTTGCTAAATACTTTATACTTGCTTCCAAAGCAGATTTTGCAATACCCATAACATTATAATGAGGCATATATTTTTCCGATCCAAAATAAGATAAAGTTAACATAGAGCCTCCATTAGGCATTATTTTTTCAGCTTCTCTTGCAATTGCTGTAAATGAATAGCAAGAAATATCCATTGTTTTTTTAAAATTATCTTTAGATGTATTTAAATATTTTCCTTTAAGCTCTTCTCTATTAGAAAATGCAATAGCATGAACAACAAAATCAATTTTTTTCCATTTTTTTTTCAGTTCATTGAAAACATTCTGTATATCTTTTTCATTTTCGACATTGCATTCCAAAACAATTGAAGAATTTATTTGTTTTGCAAGTGGAATAATTCTTTTTTCCAACGCCTCACCCTGATAAGTTAATGCTATTTCAGCTCCTTCTTCATTAAGTTTTTTTGCAATTGCCCATGCTATTGATCTGTCATTAGCAATACCCATCACCAAACCTTTTTTATTATTCATTAGGGAATTTTTTATCATTTTTTTTATATAAATAATAAATAATAATTTTTTTCTTTTATTTAAGTTTATTTTTTTTTAAGCAGCTTTTCTTAGTTTTAATTTTTTCCAAGTTAATTCAAGAGCTTTTATAAGTTCGTCAATCATTTGATCAGTATGTAAAGGACAAGGTGTGATTCTTAATCTTTCTTCACCTCTTGGTACAGTAGGGTAATTGATTGGCTGTAAATAAACTTTATGTTTTTCCAGCAATTCATCTGAAGCTTTTTTACATAATCTGCTATCACCTATTATTATTGGAATTATGTGACTTTTTGTTTTTAAAAAAGGTATGTTTGCTGCTAATAATTTTTCTTTAATTAACAAACATTTTTCATTTAGTTTATTTCTTAATTGTTGATTGTCTTTAACATATCTTATACTTGCAATAGCACCGCAAGCAATAGCTGGCGGCAAAGATGTTGTAAATATAAATCCAGGGGAAAAACTTCTAATAAAATCAACAATAGTTTTTGTTGATGATATATAGCCACCCATTAAACCAAAAGCTTTTGCTAAAGTACCGTTAATAATATCAATTTCATCCATTATATTTTGTTCTTGAGCAACACCACCTCCATGATGTCCATATAAACCAACTGCGTGAACTTCATCAAGATAAGTTAATGCATTATATTTTTTTGCTAATTTCACATAAGACTCTATTGGAGTAAAGTCTCCATCCATTGAATACACCGACTCAAACACAATTATTTTTGGTCTGTTAATATCAACTTTGTTTAAAAGATTTTCTAAATGATCAGTGTCATTATGTTTAAAAATATACTTTTCAGCTTTACTATTTCTAATACCATTTATCATTGAAGCGTGATTTTTTTCATCTGAAAAAAAAGCACAATTTTCTAATTTAGATCCTAAAATATTTAAGGCTGAATCATTTGCTACATAACCAGAGGTGAATACTAAAGAAGACTCTTTTTCATGTATTTCACTTATTTCATTTTCTAAAGCAATATGATAATTACTAGTTCCAGATATGTTTCTTGTTCCACCAGAACCTGCGCCAACCTCTTTCATTGCTCTTTCAATTGCTTCTAAAACAAACGGATGTTGTCCCATCCCCAAATAATCGTTGCTACACCAAACAATTATGTTCTCTTTTTTCAAATAATTTCTAAATTTTGCATTTGGAAAAGAACCTGAAATTCTAGCTATATTTCTAAAAATTCTATATTCCCCGGATTTTTTTAAATTATTTATTGAATCTGAAAAGTATTTTTTATAGTCCATTATAATTAAAAAATATATAATTAATTGTTCATTTAATAATGTAACATAACTTTAATATACGACAATGGTTTTAATTATAGGCGGAGGAATTATAGGGCTATCAATTGCTTGGAGATTAACTGGCATTGGGAAAAAAGTTTTAATTATTGATAAAAGTAATTTTGGCAAAGAAGCTAGCTGGGCCGCTGCTGGAATGCTATCTGGAAGATTAGATTTAAAACCATCAGAAAAAAGTTTGTTACCAATTTTCGAAAAAAGTCACTATGCATGGCCTAAATTTGCTAAAGAATTAGAAAATAAATCTGGAAAAAGTATAGGTTACAGAAAAGAAGGAACTTTGATGGTAGCATGTGATATAAATGAAGAAAATAAATTAAAAAAAAATTATAATTTTCTTAAAAAAAATGGAATAAATGTTTTTTGGCTTTCTGGTAATAAAATAAGACAAAAAGAGCCGTATGTTTCAAGTAATGTTTTATCAGGAATTTTTTCACCTGGAGATCATCACGTAAATAATCGATACACAATTGATGCATTAATAACAATATTAAAAAAAAATAAAAATAATTGCATTTTTAAAGAAAATACAGAAGTTACAAAAATTATCACAGAGAAGAATAAAGTAGTTGGAGTTAAAACCAAGAATGAAATAATAAAAACTAAAGAAATAATAGTTTGTTCAGGAGCTTGGACAAATAAAATAAAAAATATACAAATCAAAGAAGTTCCTATAAGACCTGTAAAAGGACAAATGATTTGTTTAAAAATACCTAAAGGAAACACTGTTTTGAAACATATCTTATGGAGAGAGAATGTTTATTTAGTGCCACGAGATAATTATGATTTAATTATTGGCGCAACTGAAGAAGAAATGGGATTTGATAAAAGTTTGACCGCTGGGGGTATTTATAATTTATTAAAAATTGGAAGAGAAATTCTTCCTGTAATTGAAGATTTATCTATTATTGAATCATGGTCTGGTTTAAGACCTACAACAAGAGATGAAGCTCCTATAATAGGGCCTTCAAAAAAAATAAAAGGTTTAATATATGCAACTGGACATCATAGAAATGGCATACTTTTAGCTCCTTTTACTTCAAGTGTAATAAAGAATTATTATTTAAATGGAAAGATAGAAAACGATTGCGATAAATTAAAACCTGGGAGGTTTGTCGTTTAACAAATGAAAAAAAAATTGTTAATAAATGGAAAAAATACTTTTGTTATTTCTGAAACTTTATTAAATGTACTTAGCGAAATTAATTTAATAGATAATGAAAATATGGCTATTGCCGTTAATGAACAAGTTGTGCAAAAAAATAATTGGAAAAATTATAAAATAAGATCTGGTGATACAATAGAGATAGTTAAACCATTAAAGGGTGGTTAAATTTATGTCTGAGTTTCTTAAAATTGCAAATAAAAAATTTAAATCAAGATTATTTATGGGTACTTCGAGATATCCGAATCAACAAATTATGTTAGACTCGCTTGAAGCTGGAAAAACAGAAGTTGTCACAGTAGCAATTAGAAGAATTAGTTTAAAAAAATATAACGAAAACATAATTGATATTTTAAAAAAAAAATATTTTATACTACCTAATACCGCAGGGTGCTATACAGTTAAAGAAGCTGTTTTAACCGCAGAACTAGCAAGAGAAGCTCTTAAAACAAACTTTGTAAAATTAGAAGTAATTGGAAATGAAGATGATTTATTGCCTGATATTGAAAATCTTTTACCTGCGGCTAGAGAATTAGTAAAAAAGAAATTTAATGTTTTGCCTTATTGTAATGATGACCCTGTTGTTTGTAAAAAATTAGAAGATATAGGTTGTTCAGCAGTAATGCCGCTCGCTGCCCCAATTGGATCGGGATTAGGTATACAAAATAAAAATAATATTGAATTTATAGTTAGACAGTCAAATGTTCCTGTAATAATAGATGCCGGAGTAGGGACAGCATCTGATGTTGCAATTGCAATGGAACTAGGCTGCGATGGAGTTTTGTTAAATACCGCAGTAGCAGAAGCAGAAGAACCTACGTTAATGGCAAAAGCAATGGCAGAAGCTATAAACGCAGGAAGAAATGCTTTTTTAGCTGGTAGAATGCCTAAAAGATTATTTGCAAAAAGATCAACAACAAATAAAGGCAGAATTAATATTGTAAAAAAAAATTAAGAATCTTTAAAAAGAAATTTTTCTATCTCTAATATTTCTTCTTTTTTAAAATTTTTTTTCTTTTTTAAATTATTAATAACAGCCTTCCAATTAGTTAAAAAATGAAGTTTAAGATTATTTTTTCTAAAAATTTCGTCTGAATAAATACCATAATTAAAAATTACAAAAATATCTTTTATATTTCCTCCAGCTTTTTTTATTGCATTACAAAAATTAATTTTACTTTTTCCATCTGTAGATAAATCTTCAACTAATAATACTTTTGATTTTTTTTTAATTTCACCCTCTATTTGAGATAATTTGCCAAATCCTTTTGGTTTTTTTCTTATATATATCATAGGTTTATTTAATTTCTCTGATAATAAAGACGCATATGGTATACCGGCCGTTTCACCGCCTGCTATAAAATCTATTTTTTTTAAGTTAACCTCTTTTTTTAATAACTTGCATGCCATATCTATTATCATTCTTCTTTCTTTTAAATGACTTATAATTTTTCTACAATCAACATATACAGGACTAAATTTTCCTGATGTAAGCTTAAAATGTTTTTTTATGTCAATATTTATTGCTTTAATTTCTAAAAGAATTTTTGCTGTTTTATTTTTGAAATTTTCTAAATTCATATATTATATATATTAACTTAAATTTTAAATATGGCAGAAAATAAAAAATATAAAAGCGATATTGAAATAGCTAGAGAAGCAAATCTTAATAATATTGTAGATATTGCTGAAAAAAAATTAAATATTTCAGAAAAATTTCTTGAACAATATGGACATTATAAGGCGAAATTGGGTTTTGATTATATAAAGACACTAGAAAAGAATAAAAATGGAAAATTAATATTAGTAACTGCAATTACCCCAACTCCTGCAGGCGAGGGTAAAACAACAACGACTTTGGGTTTAGGAGATGCTTTGAGAAAAATAGGTAAAAATTCTTCCGTTTGTATTAGAGAACCAAGTTTAGGACCGTGTTTTGGAATGAAAGGAGGAGCTGCTGGTGGAGGCAAAGCACAAGCAGTCCCTATGGAAGATTTAAACTTACATTTTACAGGTGATTTTCATGCAATTAGTACAGCTCACAATTTATTATCAGCAGCAATTGACAATCATATTAATTGGAGAAAGGACCCAATAATAGATGCTAGAAGAGTTAATTGGAAAAGAACTATGGATATGAATGATAGAGCTTTGAGACAAATAATTTGTAGTATTGGTGGCCCAGGAAATGGCTTTCCTAGAGAAGATGGTTTTAATATTACACCTGCTTCAGAAATTATGGCTATTTTTACATTAGCTGATGACTTAAAGGATTTAGAACGAAGACTAGGTAACATACTTGTTGGTTATACTAGTGATAAAGAGCCTGTTCTTGCAAAAGACTTAAATGTAATAGGGTCTATGTTAGTTTTATTGAAGGATGCTATCAAACCAAATATTATTCAAAGTCTAGAGAATAATCCAGTTTTTGTTCACGGCGGTCCTTTTGGAAATATTGCTCACGGTTGTAATACAATTATTGCTACAAAAACTGCATTAAAAATATCAGATTACGTTGTAACTGAAGCAGGATTTGGGGCTGATTTAGGAGCTGAAAAATTTTTAGATATTAAATGTAGAAAAGCAAACCTAGCACCAGATGCAACAGTATTAGTCGCAACTATTAGAGCGTTAAAAATGCATGGAGGGGTGGATAAAGATAATCTAAACAAGGAAAATGTTGAAGCTGTAAAGAAAGGATCTGACAACTTACTTAAACATATTGAAAATTTAAAAAAATATGGTGTTCCCGTAGTTGTTGGAATAAACGCTTTTGTTTCTGACACAGATGCAGAAATGGATGTTGTTAGAAAAGTTTGTGAAAAAGTAGGAATTAAAGCTGTTACAAGTAAACACTGGGAATTTGGAGGTGACGGAGCTATTGATTTGGCAAATGAAGTCGTAGAAACATTGGATAAGACTAAATCAAATTTTAAAACTTTATATGATGATAATTTATCATTAGAAGAAAAAATTAAAATAGTTTCTAACGAAATTTACGGAGCTAAAGAGCTAGAAATTAGCACAACTGCTAAAAAACAACTTGAAGATCTTAAAGGAACTAATTACGAGAAATTCCCGGTATGTATTGCAAAAACACAATATAGTTTTACAGCTGATCCAGAAAATGGCGGGTTACCACAGGAGCATAATTTACCTGTTAGAGAAATACGAGTTTCTGCAGGAGCAGAATTTGTTGTTGTTATTTGTGGAGATATTATGCTGATGCCTGGATTGCCAAAAAAACCTGCGGCTGAATCAATTTATATTGATGAAAAAGGTTTAATTCAGGGATTATTTTAATGACAGACAACAATAAAGATTTTGATGAAAATAAAATTCAATATGAAAATGTTTTTTCACTTCCTATTGTTCAATACCAAACCGTAAATACTGAAAAATTAAATGAAGAATTAAAAGAAATAATATTAAGAAAAGAAAAAGAAACACCAACCACTAATAAAAGCAATCAAGGCGGCTGGCAATCAGAAGGAGACTTTTTTCGTTGGGGAGGCGAAAGTATTGAAAAAGTATATAATTTATTTTTAAAGTTAATTGAGTCTTCAACTAAAAGGTTAGATTTTGTTGAAACCGTTCCAATGGATTTTCACATTTATGGGTGGGCTAATGTTAATAGGAAAGGACATTCTAATATTGCACATATCCATCCCATGTCGACTTGGTCCGGAACTTATTATGTAGATTCCGGAGATGATCTTAATGAAGACAAATGCGGTTTGTTTGAGGCTTTTAATCCAAATTTATCACATTTAACCTCATTTTTCCCTGGATTATTACCTGGCGAACATTTAATTAAACCTAAAACAGGATTGATGAATTTATTTCCTAGTTATTTAAGACATGGTGTTAGAACATATTATGGTGAAAAACCAAGAATATGTGTGGCTATTAATGCTAGTATGAGAATAAAAGCACCATAAAATTTCTAAAAATTTTTATATAATTTATTTAAATCATTAACAGTATTATCAATATGAAAGTTTTTTTTTATAAGATTCCTTCCTTCTTTTCCCATAGCTAATCTAATTTTTTTATTTTCTAACATTTTCTTCATTGCAAAAAACAACTCATCTGAATTTTTTGGTTTTACAAGAATACCATTTTTTCCATTTACAACTACATCTCTACAACCTGTAACATCCGTTGTTATTATTGGTTTTCCAAAAGCTGAAGCTTCTAACAAACCTTTGGGTAAACCTTCTCTATATGATGGAAGAATAGCAACGTGAGTTTTTTTGTATAATTCATGCATATTATCAACGTGTCCCAAATATTTAAAAAAACCTAATGCTTCCCAAGATTTAACTTTATCATAAGATATAGACGAGGGATTTTCTGTGTCGATTTTTCCAGCAATTAATAATTCGAACTTTTTAGAAATTTTTCTCAATTTTATTGAAGCATCAATTAATTCCAAAATACCTTTGTCTTTTAATATTCTAGAAGCAAATAAAAAAATTATTTTTCCTTTAGGTTCTTTCAAGCAATTATATTTTTTTAAGTCTATGCCCGAAGTTGTATTGAAATGTAACTTACTTTTTTTTATCCAGATTTTTTTTCTAAAAAAAATATAATCATCTTTATTTTGTACTAGAACTTTAGAGTTTTTAAAAATTAACGTTAGCCTTAGAAGATTAATGATTAAAAATTTTAGTAGTAAATTACCGGAAATAAATACACTACCTAAGCCTATAATGGAGTTGAAAGTTTTTTTTACCCCTGCAATTTTTGCTGAAATATTTCCATGAACTATTTGTCTTAACCCAAAATTATGAACAATATCAGGATTTACTTTCTTAAAGATTTTAATTAATTTAAATATTGTTCTAAAAGATTTCCTAAAATTTAGACTGCCACGTTCAATTTTAATATGTACGACGTCAATATTCTTTTTTTCAATTAATTTTTTATAATGAGTAACATTGGTAACCAATGTTATTTTGTAACCTTTTTTTTGGATTTTTTTTGCGATCTCTATTCGATGGTTTAAAAAAGCCCAATCTTCTGATATAAAATAAATAACTTTCTTCATTTTAAGAATGCTATTTATTTGATAATTAAATATTAAAAAATCAAACTATTTTATTTATTTATCTTCATCGGTAAGAGGCACGTCAACTAAATTAGGCAAAACAGGAATTGATATTTCTTCTGCAAATTCAATTGTTTCAATTTCTGCCTTTATTATTTCACCTTCTTCAATATAAGCTTTACTTGCACCAATGAAATTATCTTTTTGCATCCATCTTGTACCTGGAAATTCTAATTCTTCGTATTGTTTTGATATTGCCAATTGTCCAATAGATAGAATGAAAAAGAAAAGAATAGCGTATATAGGATATATTAGTTTATTTTTCATATTATTAATAACGCAATACCTTAAATTTTATTGCAAAAAATAACTATTTTTTTTTATTTAAAATTAGAAATATGATTAGAATTAAAAGAAAAATTATTAAAAAATTAAAATAATTTGAAGTATTTTGTGACAAAAGGGCAGTATTAGGTGAAATAAAGAGCCAACTACCTGTAATAAAAGCAGTAAAACCCGCTGCTATTTTGTAAAAATTATTGTTAAATTTATCTTTTTTAATTTTATTAACATTAGAAATCTTTTGATACAATTCTTTAGGCATTTTAATTTTTTTATTTTCTTCAGCTTCTTGTTTAAGAATAGATTTAAATTTCTTTAGACTATCAACTCTTAAATTTACATCTTTGTTATTATTTATTAAATATTTTATTTTTTTTCTTTCAGATTCAGAAAGATCATTATTTATAAACCTAACTAATTTACTATCATCAATTATCATTATTAATTTCCTTATATTCTAGAACGTTATTTTTATTTAATTCTTGCCTTATTTTTTTTAAGTTTCTATTTATTCTACTACCTATAGTCCCTTGAGAGATTTTAAGTTTTTTGGCTACTTCAGAATATTTATAATTTTCAATCATTATTAAAGTAAAAATTTCTCTATCTTCTTGAGATAGTATATTGTCCATTATTTTTAAAATTTCTTTAGCGTCCATATTTGATGCAAATGGATCTGTTAAAACATCTTCAGTATTGCTAAGCTTTTGAGATTTATATTCATCAAAACTAATTATTTCTTTATTATCAATATATTTGTTTTCAGAAATTATCTCTGGAGTTCTTTTTTTTTTTCTATATTTATCTATATATATATTTGTAACGATTAATTTTAAATATCCCAAAATATTAGTACCTACTTTATAATTGCTTCTTCCTTTATCATAAGAATTAAAGAATCTTAAATATGCCTGAGAAACTAAATCTTCTGCATCGTGATGATTTGGTGTAAATTTAAATTTAGTATAATTTAACAGTTCTCCGTAGCATTTTTTTGCTTCTTCTCTAATTAAATCTATTTTTTTTCTCACATCTCCCCACTTTTATTATAAACTAATTAATAAAACGAATATTTGTTACTTTTATTGCAATTTATTTAATCACATTTCAAAGGAATAGTGTTTTTTTTCACTTCATTAATAATTTGCTCTTTGGTTTTTTTCTTTGATTTATCAAAACTAAGATATTCAATATTATGTTCATCTAAAAAGCTTTTAATTGTATAAATAGAGGTTGCCATATACAAACCTTCTGATGATGTACTATAACGCAACAAGTCTAGAATTTTTTTTTTTAGCGAATCTTTTCCGTAGACAGTACCTACCATTAGACCATTCTCATTAATAACAGGGCTACCGCTTGAACCTGGATACAAATTACTAATTGGTTGTATAATAATTTTTCTTCTATCATTTTTCCTAGTTTTTAATGATTTAATCACACCTTCAGTTTCATCATATTTATTTAGAATTGTTTGTCTAGGATACCCAAATATATAAATTTTTTCATCTTCAAGTATTCTTTTAGCCAAATTTACAGGAATAAATGTATTTCTTTTAATCTCATCACTTTCAAGAATTGCAAGATCATCTTCTTCATCTATTTCATAAAGGCGTAAGCTTAAGTTGTCTTTATATATATTGGATCTAATTTTTTTACAATTCTTTGCAAAATGAGCTGATGTTAAAACAAATAAATTGTTTTTTTTTCCAATCCAAACTCCAGTTCCATACTTAGATGATTTTCCTATTTCAATATTTTTGTTATTATTTTTATTAGCAATTGCATTTGCTAACATATCGTTTAGTTTTAACCACTCTTCAAATTCACTTGGTTCTTCTATAGGCAGACTTTCTTTTTCTTGAAATTGTTTTATTGCTGTAAAAGTTTCAATTCCAGGTATATCGTCTCTCTTAATAGGATAACCTAAATCAAACAATTTTTCTTGAACACTTTTTACGATTAATTCATTCTCAATTTCTAAAGTAGAATTTTTTTGAGCACACATTTCAGAGCCTTTATCAGAACAATATTTGTACCAAAATTTTGCTTTATTTAATCTTTGTTCTTTAGTTAAATTTTTTTCTGCTAATCCTTTTTCTAGCATCCTTCCTATTTCAAGCATGCACATAAAATGTTCTTTATTACATTTACCACCAGAAGTGCATTCATTTGTACATTCGTTGTACCTTTGGTAGGCTTCGGCATATTCTTTATTGTCGAAATGCTCTTTTGCAGTTTCATAATCAATAGAAGTTAATTTTTTATTAAAAAAAAATATTAGTAAAATAGGGAATAAAAATTTTAATAAGAATTTCACAGTTAAATAATTAATATCAAATATATTTTATACATTAAATAATAATTTTTGTTTAAATTTGGAACAAATTTATCTAATTTTCGTTAATTTTATATAGATTTCTATAAATCAAGTAAGGAGTCACTCAATCTCCCTCAATTAATTTTGGCTCCTTACTTAAAAAATAGATTTTATCGCCACCCGTGTTTTGAGGATAATTTTATACTTTTATTAATTTCTTTTCCAATTTCTTCTAAATTTAAATCATACGCTTTAAATTCCCCAAATTTAGTAACAATTTTTGATGGTTTAACGTCATTTCTAATAGAATATTCGTTTATTTTTTTTGTATAAATCTCTTGCCCTATTTTTGAAGATAAAAATTCTAAGAATAAAACAGCATTCTTATAATTTTTTGTATATTTTATTATTCCAGCACCGCTTAAATTGATATGAGCACCAAAAGTGTTTTGATTTGGCCAAAATACAGCAACTTTTTTTGCTGCTTTTCTATCTTTCTCATTTTTACTTACAAGCATATTTGCTAAATAATAAGTATTTGCTACTGTAATATCGCATTGCCCTGATGCAATTGCTCTAATTTGGTCTCTATCACCTCCAGAGGGTTTTCTAGAAAAATTTTTAACTAATTCCCTGATCCATTTTTCAGTTTTTTTTTCACCTAAATTTAAAATCATATAAGAAATTAATGATTGATTATAAACATTATTAGAAGATCTCATACATATCTTGCTTTTCCAAATTTCATCAGAAAGACTTTCGTAATTATTTAATTTATTTACATTTACTCTTTCATTAGAATATATTATTGGTCGAGATCTTACAGATAATCCAAACCAATCATTTTCTTTACTTCTGAATTTTAAAGGTATATTTTTTTCAAGTATTTCTGAATCTACTTTTCTAAATAAATTATTTTTTTTTGCTCTTGTTAGTCTTGCTACATCTGTGGTAAGTAGAATATCAGCCTTAGTATTTACTCCTTCTAATTTTAATCTTTCAATAAATGCGTCTTCTTTGCCAGTTATAATGTTAATTTTTATTTCTTTATTATTTTTTTTAAATTCATTAATTAATGGTTCTATTAAAAAGCTTTTTCTTCCAGAATATATATTAAGTTCATTAGTTGTTTTTGATTCTAGAACTAATGAATTAAATAAAATTAGAAAAGTTATAACTATAAAACTAAAAAAACAAATCTTATTTATATTCATTTTAATATTTGAATTTATTGATAATGATAATCATTATCATTATTATAAGATATTATTTGGTTTATAATTTTTTTCAATTACTTTTAATAACCAATTAGAAAAATTTAATGTTAAAAAATAAAATACAAAACATGTCTTTCATTGACCCAAATGGAAGTAATATTAAAGAAGTAAAAGCATTTATTTTAAAAGTTATAAATATACTTCTAAAAAAGATTTCTAATGCTGAGAAACACCCCCCATTACCTAAAAAATTACAAAATATTGATAAATTTAATCTTAATGATTTGCCTATTGCTGAATCTAAAATTTTAGATCATATAAAAGCAATTATTAAAAATTCAATGAATGCTTCCAATCCATTTTATCTTGGCCATATGGATTCTTTGCCAACAACGATGTCAATAGTAGGCGACATAATTTGTTCAACTATTAATAACAACATGCTGAGTAAAGATACAGCGCCAATAATTACTGAAATTGAAAAAAAAATTACAAATAATTTAGCAAAAAAATTTAATTTAGGACAAAATTCAGGCGGAGTTATGTTATCAGGTGGGTCATTATCAAATATACAAGCAATAGCTATAGCAAGAAATAGAATATTAGGAACTTTTGACAAAGGTCTTACAGGTTTAAAACGCAAACCATACATTTTTGCATCTGAAGAAGCTCATACATCAATACAAAAAGCAGCTATGGTTTTAGGATTAGGCGTTAACTCAGTTGTTCCTATTGAAACAAATAAAGAAGGTACGATGAAAGTGTCTGTTCTAGACAAATCAATAAAAGAAAAAATAAAAGATAATGGTTTTCCGTTTTGTATAATTGCTACTGCTGGTACTACTATAACAGGAGGCATTGATGACTTACAAGAAATATCAAAAATAGCTAATAAATATAAATTGTGGATGCACACCGATGCTGTTTATGGCGGCGCTTTAATTTTTTCAAATCAATTTAAAAGTAAATTAAAAGGTATTGAAAATTCAGACTCAATAGCATTTAATCCACAAAAGTGGCTTTACATAACTAAAACCTGTTCAGTTTTGTTGTTAAAAAACAAAAAATATTTTTATTCCGATTTTTTTACTCCGTTACCATACGTTTTAAAAGAAAATCAAGAATATCATCAAGGTGAAATAACATTGCAAGGAACAAGATATCCAGACGCTTTAAAACTTTGGCTTTCACTTCAACACCTAGGTAATTTTAGTTATTCTGAAATCATTAAGAATTCATATAAGTATACTAGTTTGTTTAAAAAGAAATTATTAGAGATAAAAAATATTAAAATTTCATGTGAGCCACAAATGAATATCATTTGTTTTAGATATCAAAAAGCAAATAGTACTTTAAAAGAAAATAACGAAATAAATTTGTCTTTACAAAAATTTTTATTAAAAAAACATAATATTTTTTTTTCATTTATTAAATTTAAGTCTTATAATTTTTTAAGAGCAGTTTTACTTAATCCTTTTTTCAATTCGAAACATATAAAAAAGATTTGCTCGTCTATAAGAGAATTTACTAATGAAAAAAAGATTATAAAATTAAAAAAATTAAATGATTAAATCTATATTTATTTTACTATTACTTTTTTTTATAGTTTTTTTATTAATTAAGTTTTTTAGAAATCCTAATTTAAAATTTAAAAATTTTTTTATCTTATTTGTAATAATCTTAGTTATATATTTTATTTATACTGGAAAATTTACATATTTGGTTCCTTTTATAAGAAATATTCTTCCAAATTTATTAAAAATTTTAGGTATTTAATATTTAATTATTTTAATGGAAAGTCATACTTTTAATAATACGATATTAAGAGAATACGATATTAGAGGAATAATAAAAAAAGATCTTAATTTAATAGATGCTTTATATTTAGG
Organism: Alphaproteobacteria bacterium MarineAlpha6_Bin4; assembly: GCA_002937775.1. Taxonomy (GTDB): domain Bacteria; phylum Pseudomonadota; class Alphaproteobacteria; genus CAYOOR01. The sequence goes on from PTKO01000009.1 coordinate 19,371, forward strand.
TAAATCTTTTGCAACTTTTCTAAAAAAAAACGGACTTAAAAATGTTGTAATTGGTTACGATGGAAGAATTAGCTCAACTAAAATTAATAATGAGTTAATAAAAGGTTTGTTATCTAAAGGGATTTTTGTTTATCAAGTAGGATTAGTTCCAACACCTTTGCTTTATTATTCTATGTATTATAAAAAATTAGACAGTGGAATAATGATTACTGGTTCGCATAATCCACCAAATTATAATGGTTTTAAAATGTTGCTAAAAAACAAGAGTATTGTAGGAAAAGATATTTTAGATATAGCTAAAATTTCATCAAAAGGAGATTTTTGTAAAAATAAAAAAGGAGTATTAAAAAAGATAAGCTTAAAAAAAGAATATTTATCTTTATTAGTTAAATTATCTAATATAAAAAGAGATATTAAAATTGCATGGGATCCAGGTAATGGAGCTAGCGGTGATATTATTTCTAGTTTAACTAAGAAACTGAAAGGTAAGCACTATCTTATAAACGAAAAGATTGATGGAACATTTCCATCTCATCATCCTGATCCAACTGTAGCAAAAAATTTAAAACAATTAATAAAACTAATAAAAAAAAAAAAATGCGATTTTGGTTTTGCCTTTGATGGCGACGGCGACAGATTAGGTGTTGTTGATAATAAAGGCAAAATGATATTTGCAGATAAAGTTGTTGCTTTTTTAGCAAAAGATGTACTTTCAAAAAAACCAAGTTCAAAAATTATTATAGATATAAAATCTAGTCAAATTGTTTTTAATGAAATAAAAAAATTAAAAGGGAAGCCTATTTTCTGGAAAACAGGTCATTCACTAATAAAAAAAAAAATGAAAGAAATAAAAGCTATTTTTGCCGGTGAAATGAGCGGACATATTTTTTTTGCTGACGAATATTTTGGTTTTGATGACGCTATTTATGCTTCAATTAGATTTTTAAATCTATATTGCGATTCTAATAATAGATTATCTGAAATTTTTGATAAAATGGAAAATTCTTTCAGCACCCCAGAATTAAGATTCGAAAGTACAGAAACAGAAAAATTTAAAATAGTAGAAAAATTAAAAAGTATTTTAAGAAAAGAAAAGAAAAGATTTATTGGGATAGACGGTGTAAGACACACCATTAAAGAAGGCTGGTGGCTTGTAAGAGCTTCTAATACTCAAAATATTATAGTTGCTAGATGCGAAGCGTATAGTAATGAAAATCTCATAAAAGTAAAATTAAATTTAAAAAAATATTTAAAAAAATCTTCTTTTGATGTTCCAAAATTTTGATTATCATTTTCTATAATTATAAAATATATATAGTTTATTTTTATGGCAAAAAATTTAATAGAAGATAACCAATATAACCATGAGGTTTTAAAAGAAACTAAACCTAAAAAAAAAATAAAAAAGCCAGCACTGTATAAGGTTGTTATGTTAAATGATGATTTTACTCCTATGGACTTTGTTGTTTACTTACTAAAAGTTTTTTTTAAAAAAGAACATCAAGAAGCTTCTAAAATAATGTTAGAAGTACATAACAAAGGCGCGGGAATATGCGGCATTTATGCTTATGAGATTGCAGAAACAAAAATATTAAAGGTTATTAATACTGCTAGAAAGAATGGATTTCCATTATTGTGTACTTTGGAGAAAGTTTAATAATATGATATCTGATAATCTAGAGAAAACTATTAAAAGAGCCATTTCATATGCCAATGATAGACAACAAGAGTATGTAACCTTAGAACATTTATTATTGGCTTTAATAGAAGATAAAGACGCATTAGAAGTTCTAAATGCTTGTAATGTAGATTTAAATAACCTAAAGATTAGTTTAATTAAATATTTAGATAGTGAATTAAAAAATATCACATCAGCTTCTTCACAAGAAGCAGAACCATCTGCAAGTTTTCAAAGAGTTTTGCAAAGAACAGCTACAAATGTTTATTCTAATACAGGGAAAAAAATTGATGGCGCTAATGTTTTAGTTTCTATTTTTTCAGAAAGAGAGTCTCACGCAGTTTATTTTTTGCAAAAACAAGATATGTCAAGATTAGATGCTTTGAATTTTATTTCTCATGGTATTGAAAAAGAAGATGATAACAAAATGGCAAAAGACGACGACATAGAAGATTTGGAGTCTCAAAGACAAGATGAAACAAATAGTGACTTTATTTATCCAAACACATATCAGGCAAATGATACAAAAAGAAAAGACGATTTTACAATCAATCTTATAGAAAAAGCAAAAAGTAAAAAAATAGATAAATTAATAGGTAGAAATAATGAAATAGAAAGAACCATACAGGTTTTATCTAGAAGACTAAAAAATAATCCGCTATATGTAGGAGACTCTGGTGTAGGAAAAACGGCGATAGTTGAAGGTTTAGCTCTTAAAATTTTTAATAATGAAGTTCCTAAATTCCTAGAGAAAGCAGTTATACATCAATTGGACTTAGGAAGTTTAATAGCTGGCACAAAATATAGAGGGGATTTCGAAGAAAGATTAAAAAAAGTTATAAAAAATATTAGTGCATCTAAAAATAATATTTTATTTATTGATGAAATACATACAATTGTTGGTGCAGGGGCTACAACTGGAGGATCAATTGATGCATCTAATATATTGAAGCCATTTTTGTCAAATGGACAAATAAGATGTATAGGTTCAACTACATATAAAGAATATAGAAATTATTTTGATAAGGACAAAGCTTTTTCAAGAAGATTTCAAAAAATTGATGTTTCTGAGCCTTCAATAAAAGAATGTTTTGAGATATTAAAAGGTATTAAAAAATATTATGAAAGTTTTCATGGACTAAAATATACTGATCAGGCTTTAAGCTTAGCTATTGATTTATCTAATAAATATGTAACTGAAAAAAAATTACCTGATAAAGCAATTGATATTATTGATGAAGCAGGGGCGTATAAAAAAAATTTTGATTTTAAGAATAATATTGTAGATACATCAGATATATTTAATACTATTTCAAGAATTGCAAAAATTCCTCTTAAAAGTATCAGTGATAAAAATAATTTATTAGCAAAAAATTTAGATAAAGACATAAAAAAATTAATATACGGACAAGATAAAGCTGTAGATAATTTAGCAAGAGCCATAAAAGTATCTCAAGCTGGATTATCTGAGCCTGAAAAACCAGTTGGTTGTTTTCTTTTTACGGGACCTACCGGTGTTGGTAAAACAGAATTAGCAAAACAGTTATCTAATTGTTTGAAATCAAAGTTTATTAGATTAGATATGTCTGAGTATTCTGAAAAGCATAGTGTTGCAAGATTAATAGGCTCCCCTCCTGGTTATGTTGGTTATGATCAAGGCGGTCTTTTAACAGAAGCAGTTGATCAAAATCCTCAATCTGTTGTTTTGTTTGATGAAATCGAAAAGGCACATCAAGATCTTTTTAATATTTTACTTCAAGTTATGGACTATGGAAAATTAACAGATAATAATGGCAAATCAATTAATTTTAAAAATACAATTATAATTTTAACTACAAATATTGGTGCAGAAAATTTAACAAAAAACAAGTTAGGTTTTGGTGCAAATAATGAGAAATCAGGAAATGAAGATGAAATAAAGTTCTTTTTTAAACCAGAGTTTAGAAATAGATTAGATGCAATTATACCATTTGATACTTTATTAACTGAGACAGTACATAAAATTGTCGATAAATTTATAAAAGAACTTGTTAATAGATTAAAAGAAAAAAATATTTCAATAGAAATTTCAAAAAGTGTAAAAAATTTTATAGTTAAAAATGGTTATAGCGAAGTTTATGGAGCAAGACCTATTGCTCGTTTAATACAATTAAAAATTAAGGAGCCGATAGCTGATTATTTACTATCTAGAAGCAATTCTAAACTAAAAACTTTAATAAAAATTGATTTAGATAATAAAAACAAATTAAAATTTAATTTTATTACTAAGAAAAAAAAAGAAAAAATAATTTAATCAAACAAATTAACTACATCCAGTAGTTCCACCACATGTGTCACATTTCAAGCAGGTGCCATTCTTTACTAAAGTGAAATTACCACACTCACTGCAAGCATCACCTTCATAACCTTTTAATTTCGCTTTTTTTATAAGTTCATCTACATTTTTTTTTGAGTTAATGTTATTTTGATTTGGAATCTTTTTAGCATCTTCTTGGTTTTCTTGATTTTGAATATCCTCCATACCACCAGAAAGAACATAAAAATTGCTTCTAACATAACCTGTGCTTGCATATCTTGAAATTGAGTCATTTGCAGCAGATGCCTTCAATTCTTCAATTCTTTCTTTGTTATTTTCATTAGTAGAAATTTTTTGATTAGGATCGAAATGGGCAAGTTCTTCTTTATTCAAATAAGAAATAGCTAATTCTCTAAAAACATAATCTAATATAGAGCTAGCTAACTTAATTGAATCATTACCTTGCACAGTTCCAGATGGTTCAAATTTAGTTCCAACATACGCTTCTACAAATTCTTCTAAAGGAACTCCGTATTGAAGACCTATAGATATTGCAATTGCAAAATTATTCATCAAACTTCTAAAAGCCGCTCCTTCTTTGTGCATATCTAAAAATATTTCTCCGATAGAGCCATCATCATACTCACCAGTTCTTAAATAAACTTTATGTCCAGCAACAATTGCTTTTTGTGTATATCCTTTTCTTCTATCTGGCATCTTATTTCTTTTTGTTCTAACAATTTCTCTAACATAATCTTCAGCAATTTTTTTTGCTACATGTATAGTTTTTTCTTTAGTAGAATCATTTTCATTAAGACTTTCTTCTTCTACTAAAGCAGAACTTAATGGCTGAGATAATTTTGATCCATCTCTATAAAGAGCGTTTGCTTTCAATCCTAATTTCCATGATTGTATATAGGATTTTTTACATTCTCCTATTGTTGCTTTATTTGGCATATTTATAGTTTTTGAGATTGCGCCGGATATAAAAGGTTGCGCTGACGCCATCATTTTAATATGACTATCAGTTGACAAGAAACGCTTTCCAATTTTTCCACAAGGGTTAGCACAATCAAAAATTTTCAAATGATCTTCTTTTAAATGAGGCGCATTTTCAACCGTCATTGATCCACAACAATAAGTGTTTGCAGCATCTATTTCTTCCTCAGAAAAACCTAAATGTTCAAGCATGTTAAAAGAAGGATCGTCCAAATTTTCTGGTTTTAATTTTAAGTTGTTTATACAAAAATCTTCTCCTATAACAAATTTATTAAAAGCAAATTTTATATCAAAAGCGTTTTTCAAATTTTCCTCAATTTTTTTTATAATTTCATTATTAAAGCCTTTTTCTTTAAGAGAATTATGATTTATTGTTTTGCAATTTTGTAAGGTACCATTTCCTACAACATATTTAGTAATTTCATTTATTTGAAATTGACTATATCCAAGGTTTTTTAATGAAATAGGAATTAGCCTATTAATAATTTTAAAATATCCACCCCCAGCAAGCTTTTTATATTTAACAGTAGAAAAATCAGGTTCAATACCAGTTGTATCACAATCCATTACTAAACCAATTGTACCGGTAGGAGCTATAACAGTTGTTTGAGCATTTCTAAAACCATATTTTTTTCCATTTTTTAGAGCATCATCCCATGAATTCCTCGCTGCCATTACTAAATCTTTATCAGGGCAATCGTTTTCCTCTATTGGAACTGGAAAAATAGATAAATTATCGTAATTATTCTTTTCACCACAAGCAGCTTTTCTATGATTATTAATTACTCTAAGCATATCTCTTTTATTTTTTTTAAATTCATCAAAAGGGCCAAGTTGTTTTGCAATTTGAGAAGATACGTTATAAGATTCCCCAGTCATTAAAGCAGTTATAGATGCACAAATTGCTCTTCCTTCATTGCTATCATAACTATGTCCTTGTAGCATTAATAATCCGCCTATATTCGCATACCCAAGACCCAAGGTTCTAAATTGATAAGATAGCTCAGCAATTTTTTTTGAAGGAAATTGAGCCATCATTACTGAAATTTCCAAAACAATTGTAAAAAGTTTAACTGCATGTTTAAAATTATCTATTTGAAATTTACAGTCATCATCTAAAAACTCTATTAGGTTTATCGAAGCAAGATTACAAGCTGTATTATCTAGAAACATATATTCTGAGCAAGGATTAGAAGCATTTATTTTTCCACTTTGAGGGCATGTGTGCCATTCGTTTATTGTAGTGTCATATTGTATGCCGGGATCAGCACATGCCCAAGCAGCATAGCCAATTTTTTCCCAAAGATCTTTAGCATTAACAGATTTATGTATTTTTCCATCTGTTCTTCTTATAAGATTCCATTCTTTGTTATCAATTACAGAATTTAAGAAATCATTATTTACTCTTACAGAATTATTCGAGTTCTGACCTGAGACTGTAAGGTAAGCTTCTGAATCCCAATCAGTGTCATAAGTATTAAATTCAATAGATTTAAATCCTTGCTTAGCAAATTCTAAAATTCTTTGAATGTAATTTTCTGGAACCATAGATTTTTTTGCATCGATTATTTTTCCTTTTAAAATAGAATTACTTTTAGGATCAAATCTTTTTTTGTCGTCTATTTCATTATTCCAACAGGATTCCATTATTTCTTTTAAGTGCTTTTGACAGATTTTTGAACCCACCACTAAAGATGCTACTTTTTGTTCTTCTTTTACCTTCCAATTAATAAAATCCTCAATATCTGGGTGATCAACATCGACAACAACCATTTTTGCAGCTCTTCTAGTTGTTCCTCCTGATTTTATTGCTCCAGCAGATCTATCACCAATTCTTAAAAAACTCATTAGCCCAGAGGATTTTCCTCCACCTGATAGATTCTCTCCATCTCCTCTTAAATTAGAGAAATTACTCCCTGTTCCTGAACCATATTTAAATAATCTTGCTTCTTTTACCCATAAATCCATTATTCCTCCTTCGTTTACAAGATCGTCACTTACGCTTTGTATAAAACATGCATGAGGTTGAGGGTGTTCATAGGCTGTTTCTGATAAGTTTATTTTGCCAGATTGATTATCAACATAAAAATGTCCTTGAGGAGGGCCATCAATTCCATAGGCCCAATTTAATCCTGTATTAAACCATTGTGGTGAATTAGGCGCGGCCATTTGTTGACATAAAATAAACCTTGTTTCATCGTAAAAATTTCTTGCATCTGTTTCCGTATCAAAATATTTACCTTTCCAACCCCAGTATGTCCAGGTTCCAGCGATTCTATCAAAAACTTGTTTAGAAGAAATTTCGCCACCAAATCTATCTTTTTCAGGAATTTTTTTAAATTTGTCTTCATCAGGTGTGTTTTTTAACAACCAAGTCGGCACATTTTTTTCTGGAACTTTTTTTAAATATTTAGGAACCCCTTTTTTTCTGAAATATTTTTGAGCTAAAATATCAGTTGCAACTTGAGACCACTTGACTGGAACCTCAACATCATTTAATTCAAAAATTGTTTCACCATTAGGGTTTTTAATTTCAGACCTAACTTTTTTAAAGGTTAATCCTTTGTAGGGAGATTCACCCTTTTTTGTAAACTTTCTGTCAATTTTCATAAATTATATCAACACACGGTAACTACTATATATAGTATATAATAATTAAGCTATACAACTATATCTTGATACTTATAGCATAATTTTCAAGAAAAAAAATATTTTTTTTATTTTTTTTGCTATTTTTAATTATAAGAGTATGAAAAATTTTTTTTTGCAAATATATTCTTACTTAAATGGAGAATTTATAGGAAAAGACCAATTAGGTAACAAATATTACAAATCTAATATAAGCCATGGTACAAAAAAGGATAAAAGATGGGTTTTATATAAGAAAAATGAAGACCCAACTAATATAGACCCAAGTTGGCATGCATGGCTACATCATATTATTGATAAAGTACCAGATAAAAAAAAAGAATATTATTGGCAAAAAAAAATTACCCCTAATCTAACTGGTAGCAATAATGCATACTTACCTGAGGGGCATTCTTTAAATAAAAAAAAGAAACAACAAAAAAAAAATTATGAACCGTGGGTACCACATAAAAAAAAATAATAAATTATTTATATTTTTTTGTACTTTTTTTTTATTATTCTCAAATAATGTTAATTCTATAACTATCCTAGGAGCATTAAATAAAGTAAGTGGTAAAATATCTAAAATAAAAATTGAAGACAATAGTGAAATTTTTTTTGGTACCTTAAAGATTGTTGTAAAAACTTGTAAAAAATCCTTACCTGAAGATCCGCCAGAAGATTCTGCTTTTATTAAAATATGGGATAGAAAATTTGAAAAAGAAGAAGAAGAAATTTTTAGTGGCTGGATGTTTTCATCTAGTCCATCAATATCAACAATAGATCATGCTGTTTATGATGTTTGGGTCATAGATTGTATGATATCATATATTGAAGATTGAGAAATTTTTTTCTTAAAATCTGCATTTTTTTTTAGAGATTTTCCTAACATACTTAAATATTTATCTCTTGATATTTCTATTGCTCCAAATCCTTCCAAATGAGGATTGACAAACTGGGTATCTAAAAGAGTAAAGCCTCTTATCTTTAAATTAGCAACCAAATATACTAAGCAGATTTTACTTGAATTAGAAACAGTGCTAAACATACTTTCACCAAAAAAAGCTGAGCCTAATGATACACCATAAAGACCTCCAACTAATTTATTTTTTGACCAAGCTTCAAGAGAATGGGCGTGCCCAATTTTATGCAAGTTAGAATATAATTTTATTATTTCTTTATTAATCCACGTAGTCGGCCTTCCTTTTGTTTTTTTTGCACAATTAGCAATGACTTTATTAAAATTTGTATTTATGGTGATTTTAAATTTTTTTTTTTTAATCTCTTTTTTTAAACTTTTTGATATTTTCAAATCATTTAATGGAATAACACCTCTTTTTTTTGGATTTATCCAATATATATTTGGATCATCAATACTCTCAGACATTGGAAATATTCCTAGAGAGTAACCTTTTAAGATTGTTTGTTCGTTAATGCTCATTAATAGTTAACTGATAAGAATTTATCTAGCCAATTTATATGATAATTACCTTTAATATAATCTTTGCTATTTAAAATTTTTAAATGCAAAGGTATATTAGTTTTTACTCCATTAATTACATATTCTATTAAGCATCTTTTAAGTCTTAAAATGGCCTCATTCCTGTTTCTTGAATATATTATTATTTTTGAAATTAAATTATCATATTGATGTGGAACTATACAACCAGCATATAACGCAGAATCTATTCTTACACCTGGTCCACCAGGAGAGTGATATTCTTCTATTCTACCAGGTGACGGTATAAAACTAAGAGGGTCTTCGGCATTTATTCTACATTGTATTGAATGACCAGAAAATTGAATATCTTTTTGTCTAAAACTTATTTTTTGACCAGCAGCAATTTTAATCTGTTGTTTTACTAAATCTACCCCAGTTATTCTTTCAGTTATTGTGTGTTCTATTTGAACCCTAGTATTCATTTCCATAAAATAAAATTTTTTATTTTTATATAACAATTCAACAGTTCCAAGGCTTTCATAGCCAATCTTTTTAATTGTTTTAACTACCAAATCACAAATTTTTTTTCTTTGCGTCTCTGTTAATGAAGGAGAGGGGGTTTCCTCGATTATTTTTTGCTTATTTCTTTGTATCGAACAATCTCTCTCACCCAAATGTACAATATTTCCTTTTTTATCTGCAACGATTTGAATTTCAATATGTCTAGGATTATCAAAGAATTTTTCTAAATAAACATTATCATTTCCAAATGAATTTTTAACTTCTTGTTTTACTAATACATAATTCGATACTAATTCTTTTTGATTTTTTATTACTCTTATTCCTTTACCGCCTCCACCTGAACCAGCCTTTAATATAACTGGGTACCCAATCTTTTTTGCAATATTCTTTGCTTCTTCAATAGAATTTAAATAACCATCAGACCCAGGTATTACAGGAAATTTATTTTTTTTCATTAATTTTTTTGCATTTATTTTATCTCCATATATTTTTATTTGTTCGCTAGTTGGGCCAATAAAAGTTATTTTATGTTGTTTTACCATAGAGGCGAACTCAGAGTTTTCTGAGAAAAAACCTGCTCCTGGATGAATAGCATCAGAATTTGTAATTTCTGCAGCAGATAATATTGCAAAGGAGTTTAAATAACTATTTTTTATTGAGGATTTTCCAATACATACCGCTTCATCCGCAAGCCTAACATGCATAGAGTCTCTGTCTATTAGCGAATGAACAGCAACAGTCTTAATTCCAAGATCTCTACAGGTTCTAACAATTCTTAAAGCAATTTCCCCTCTATTTGCTATTAAAATTTTTTTAAACATTTATTTAAATTACTTAATTACAACTAATGGTTGTCCAAATTCCACAGGCTCAGAATCATTGACTAGAATTTTTTCAATTTTTCCCGCTTTTTGACATTTTATAGGATTAAATGTTTTCATCGCCTCAATTATCATTAAAGTGTCACCTTTTTTAACACTTTGTCCCTGTTTAATAAAAGCATTTGCTTTTGGTTCAGGGGACAAATACACAGTTCCTACCATAGGAGATGTTATTGCATTCTCATGTTTAATTTGAACTCTTTTACTTTCAGATTTTTGTAAATTAATTAGGCCATCGTCATTTTTTTTAACAAAATCATTTTTTTTCAAAACTTCAGTAAGTTCTTTTACAGCTTTTAGTAAATTTTTTAATAATTTTTTATCGCTTAAATCGTTTGCCATTTTTTATTTTAATAAATTTTTCATTGCTTTAGCTGCTAAAATATAACTATAAGAACCAAATCCAAAAATAACACCATTAGCAACTTCTGATATATAAGATTTTTTTCTAAACTCTTCTCTTTTGTGAATATTTGATAAATGAATTTCTATTATTGGAATCTTAATAGCTTTTAAAGCGTCAAAAATACCAATAGATGTATGTGTGTAAGCACCAGCATTTATTAATAAACCACTGTAATCATCTTGCATGCAATCTTGTATCCAATCTATTATCTTAGACTCTTCATTGCTTTGTTTAAAAATAAACTCTAAAGTATTGTTTTTTCCGAATTTTATTAAATTAGATTCAATTTCTTTTAGCGAAGTTTTTCCATATATTTCCACTTCTCTTTTACCAAGTAAATTTAAATTTGGGCCGTTAATTACTAAAACTTTCTTCATTTTAAAAAATAAATACTATAAATAAAAAAAATTAATCTTACCACATTAGTTAATTATCATTTTCTTTTTTTTGAATTAATTTTTTTTTCTAATTCAATTAAATTATTCCATAATGTTGTATTTTTTTTTACTATTTTTTTTGCCCTTTCAATAAAACTAATTGCCATATTATCATCGCCTTTTAAATATGAAGAGTAGGCAGAAGCATATCTAGATTTACCCATTTCTGAATTTTTTCCATGTGCAACAGATAATAAATACCATAGCTTATTATTTTCTGAATCTTTTTGTTTTGCTTTAGAAAGTAATTCTATTGATTTGATCGTTGTTTTTTTTGTATCTAAATCAATTAAAGTATGGGCTAATTCTATTTGCACCAAAGGATCATTAGGTAACAATTTATTAACAATTAAGTAATTATTTAACGACTCCTTTAATAAGCCATTTTCACGTAACATTTGTGCCTTTAACTCATAAAAATAAGGGTTTGATGGGTATTTATCAATTAATTGATTTATCAATGAATTTCCTTTATCCAAATTAAATAATTTATAATTAGCTATAGCAAGCGCATATTTTTTTTGATCATCATTAAATCTTGTTTCATTTTTTATTGAATCGATAACACTTTCTGGTTCAGTAAAACCTATTAATTTTGCTTGTATAAATTTATATTTTTCTTCCGTAGTTAATTCATTTGGTCTGATGTTATTTAATTTTTTTACCTTATTTATATTCTCACAATCTTCATTTATGGCTGCGTTTTTTGCATCTCTTATTCTTTCTCTTGTTAGAGGGTGAGATTGGGTGTAAGCGGTTTTTTGATAGTAAACTTGCATTTCTTCTAAAAGTTCAAGAAAACTTATAATACCACATAGTGATTTTCCACTTTTTTTTAAAAAGGAAAACCCTGCTTGATCAGCGGAACCTTCTTGCACTCTAGAGAAACTTAAAAAAGATCTTCTAGAAGCTGTTAGAGCTCCTCCGCCGATTGCAGCGGCTGCATTTGGATCTTTAGTTAAAGCTTGAACTGCTCCTCCCAAAATAACACCGACTAAAGTTATTGCCCTAGCTTTTCCAAGATTTTCATAAATTTTTACATGGTGTCTTCCTGTTATGTGTCCAATTTCATGTGCAATAACTCCTTCAAGGGCATTTACGTTATTTGATTTCTTTATTAAACCAGAAAAAATAAATATTTTTTGGCCTGGAGTTACAAAAGCATTTAATTGATCATCGTTTATTATAAAAATTTTTAATTTTTCTGAATCTTGTTCAGCGGCAATTGCTATCGGTCTAACAATTTCTTTAATTAAATTCTCAATCTCTGAATCTCTAATAAATGCAGATAGATTTGATGAAATAGATAATAAAAAAAATAATAATATTAAAAACTTTTTCATATAGATTAATATTATATTTCTTTTTTATTTTTTATGATTAAATTTTTATCAAAAAGAGGGCAAGTTTCTAACTTCATAGTAATGGATTTATTTGAAGAGGCTAGAAATTTAAGCAATCAAGGAAATAAAATAATACATTTTGAGGCTGGGCAACCAACAGCTAAGTTGCCTAATATCGCATTTAAACAAGCATTAAATAAAATTAAAAAAACAAATGTTAGTTACACAAATCCTTTAGGTTTAGAATTATTAAAAAAAAAGATAAGTAATTTTTATTTAAAAAATTACAAATCTAAAATTGATTATAACAGAATAATTATAACATTTGGCTCTTCAGGGGCATTTATATTAGCTTTTCTAAGTGCTTTTGACAAAGGTGATACAATAGGAGTTACCGTCCCCAATTATCCAGCGTATAAAAATATGATTCAAGCATTTGACTTAAAAATGAAGCCAATTTTTTGTAATTCAAAAAAAAATTTTGAATATAATTTTAAAAATATTTGTAAATATAAGAATATAGATGGATTGCTAATATCAAATCCTTTAAATCCTACTGGCGCAGTTATAAATAAAGAAGAAATAAACAAAATATCTGTTTTTTGTAAAAAAAATAATATTAGAATTATTGCAGATGAAATTTATCATGGAATAGATTTTACAAAAAAATCAGATACGTTTTTTAATCATAATAAAGATTCTATAATCATAAATAGTTTCTCCAAATATTTTCTTTTAACAGGCTGGAGAATTGGATGGATGGTTTGTCCTGATAATTTATATTCATCTATTAAAAATCTTGCTCCAAATTTATTTGTTGCTCCACCTACCATATCTCAATATGTTGCATTATCCTCTTTGAATTATGGAAACTTCTTAAACAAGATAGTTAAAACATATAAAAAAAATATGGAATTGTTATACACCGAATTACCAAAAATTGGCTTTCGCCCAGTTCTTAAACCAGAAGGTAGCTTTTATTTATATGCTGATATATCAAAAATATCTAATGATAGTGAGAAACTTTGCAAAAATTTATTAAAAAAATATGGTTTAGTACTAACACCAGGCATTGATTTTGACTCAAAAGAAGGCAAGAAGTATGTTCGTTTTTGTTATTCGTACCCAGAAAAAGAAATTATTAAAGGTATCAAAAAATTAAATTCAATTTTTAATTGAAAATATACTCATATTTTTACTATTTTGATTTTTTTGTCTATAAACTTGTAAATTAGACAAAACAATTTTCACATATAATCTAGTTTCCCTTATTGGTATTTTTTCAATCCAACTGATAGTATCTACATTATCTTTTCTTGGATCTCCATATTTTTTTACCCATCTCTTTACTCTTCTAGGACCGGCGTTATATCCAATAAGTGCCAATAGGTATGAATCATAATTGTTTGCTAGTGAATACAAATAATAAGAACCAAGATTTACATTATATTGAGCGTCACTAGTTAATCTTTTTTTTGAGTAGCTTAGTTTTAATTGCTTTGACACTTTACTTGCAGTTGCAGGCATAACTTGCATTAAACCTCTAGCGCCAACTCTACTTATTGCTTTAATATCAAATGCGCTTTCTTGCTTTATAACTGCGTAAACTAACTCTTTTTCAACATCTTTATAAATTTTATAATCTTTTAAAGAAGGGTATGAATAATGATATAAAAAAATATTTTTCTTTTCAGCATATTTTGCAGCTTTTATTGCTAAATCTGGCCTATTAAAATCTTTAGATAACTTTGCGATTATTTGAAGTTGACCAGGACTTTGACTATTATAAATAATATTAGAAATAAAAATTTTTGCATTTTTTCTTGTTCCATTAGCTAATATTAATTCTGTAGCTTTATAAATATCACTTTCATAAAAGTTTATATCCTCTTTGCTAAATAAATTTTTTCCGTACAACTCTTCATTAGTGATCAGAGGTTTGTTTTTATTAATTTTTTCAAAACTTAGTTGCCCATAAAATTCAGTCACAAATATCGAAGAATTTTTATACCACAAGTTACTTAGCTCAATATTTTTAATTTTTTCATATGATCTTGCAACCCAGAATGCTGATTTCGCTTTTTCACCATTATGGTCTGTATTTTCATATGAATTTAAAAAATGATTAATATAAACTTCTGGTTCTAAATTTAAAAATTCATAAGCTATCCATCCTGCGTACCATTCTGATTCTGAAATCAAATCTTTAGATTTAGAACTAAAATCTTTAATCAAGTTATAGGCTTTTTTATATTCCTTATTTTCTATTAATTTTCTTACTATTATAGAAATTTCATACCACCATTTTTTTTCATATTTAATATTGTTAGGAAGAGGGTTTATTAAATCATAAGCAGTTTTATATAATCTGCTTTTTCGTCTCCATCTTAATCTTTCATATACTAAGCCTTGATCACTTAATAAATTTTCATCAATTTTTGATATTGCTTGATCCACATTGCCGGCTCTTCGTCTTAAAATAATTTTAGCATTATATAAATTTTTTTTATTTTTACTAACTAGAGGCAACATTCTTCTTGCTTCATAGGTTCTTCCAATCCATGTTAACCTATCAATTCTTTTATCATGATCTTTTGTACTTAAAATTTTTTTATACCTTTTATAAAAATCCTTACTTTGTCTTTTAGTAAAATTTCTATTTATCCAGGTTTTTTTTGCAATTTTTCTAACATTTTCTATTCCATTTTCTTTCCTTAAAGCATCCACATAATTTACAGCACCTTTAGTTGTTAGAGGGGGATTTTTTTCAAAATAACTTATTATTTTTTTATTATTAAAATTACTATCAATAAACATTTCAATTTTTTTCCTGAAAAGTTTTCTTTCAGGCCAATTTTGATTTTTATTTATAAAAGATCTTGTTTGTGTGAAATGATTTGGATCATTATTTTGATATAAAAAATGCCATAAAACAATTTTTTTTAAAACTTCATCATTTTTTGCTAATTTATTTGCCTGTTTCCAATCTTTTTTTTTTATAGCATTAAATACAATTTTTGATTCTTTATATTTTTCAAGATTTAATTTAGATTTATCTGATCTAGCTTTTGTTAATATTGAGTTAACAATATTAACTTTTTGTTTAATTTCTAAAACCTGTTTTTTTGTTAAACTATTTAACTCTAGGCAATAAAAAAAAAAAAAAAAATATGGATGATAA